>JBGSMH010000232.1:0-13974 GCA_041740275.1 Phycisphaerae bacterium | reverse complement strand
GTTCCCCCGCCCATCCCCGCCCAAACCGACGCCGGTCGATCCACACACGACCAAATCGCCCGGATGTTGATCGGCGACGCCTGGGCCGCCCATCGCGCCGGGGATCGCTCCAAAGCCCTGTCGCTGGGTGCCCGGGCATTGCGATCCCGTCCCGCATCGGCAAAGTACTGGATCGGATTGGTCAAATTAGCGATAAAGCCAACCCGGAGGCACGCATCATGAAAATCACCTTCGTCCTCCCCGAAACCAGCAACACCGGTGGCGTGCGCGCGATCGCGATGTATTCCGAACTGCTCGCCGCCCGTGGACATGATGTGCTGCTGATCTCTCAGCCGCTCCCAACCATTCCTCTGAAAAAACAGGTCAAGTCGCTGCTCAAAGGCCGCGGCTGGATCAGCACCAAGGATTGGGAATCCTCCCATATCAATCAAATCAAGAATGTGCGGCACACCGTTTTGGAGCAACGCCGTCCGGTCGTCGCCTCCGATGTGCCCGACGCCGACGTGATCCTCGCCACCTGGTGGGAGACGGCCCGTTGGGTACACGAACTGCCTGCCTCCAAAGGCGCAAAAGTGCATTTTGTGCAGCACCACGAGACCGTTTTTGACAATCAGCCGGTCGAGCGCGTCAAAGCCAATTTGTCCCTGCCGCTGAGCAAGATCTGCTGCGCCCGCTGGATCGCGGATGTGCTGCGGGATGAATATCGCCAACCCAACGCCACGGTCATCCCGTACGGCTTGGATCACACGATTTTCAACGCCCCGCCGCGCCAAAAGCAGGCGATCCCGACGGTGGTGATGATGTATTCGACCACCCGCTTCAAAGGCGTGGATATCTCGCTGCAAGCGGTTCGACTGGCGCAAAAGCAGGTACCCGATCTGCGATTGGTATCGTTTGGGCATTACGTCCCGGCACCGCATCTGCCGGTGCCGGTGAATACGATCTTTGAAAAGCAGCCTCCACAAAAACGCATCGCCGAGTTGTATGCGATGGGTGATGCGCTGTTGTTCGGATCGCGGTGTGAAGGGTATGGCATGCCGATTCAGGAGGCGATGGCGTGTCGCACGCCGGTCATCGGCACGCCCACCGGCGCCGCCCCCGAAACCATCGTCGATGGCGGGGGGATCATGGTTAACATGGAAGACGCCGACGACATGGCGAAAGCGATCGTCCGTGTCGCCCGGATGTCCAACGATCAGTGGCGACAGATGAGCGACGCCGCTCACGCCACCGCGCTGCGGTTTGACTGGAACCGCTCGACGGATCTGTTTGAGGCCGAACTTCAGCGACTTGCCCGTCGCGCCACCGCCAACGCCGCCTGATGTAGGATTTGTACGATGTTGAACACGCTCCTGCTCGGCTCGATCCTGCTGCTGACCATCTTTGCGATGGTCCGATGGGGTATTGCCCGCACGTTTGTGTTCGTCTTCGTCCCGGCCACGCTGTTTTTTACCCTTTCCCCGCCGGTCCGGTTGCCCGGCCTGCCAAACTTGGTCGCCACCACCGCGATCGGGTACGGCGTGATGATCGGACTGGTGATCAACTTTCATCGCTGCTGGGCTGAACTGCACAAGATCAAACTCAACGCCCTCGACGGGCTGATCCTGCTGATGATCATCCCGCCGACGATCAGCGTGTTTCTCAACAACACGACATGGGACGCGATCAGTCGTTCGGGCGAAATGTTCTTTGACTGGATTGTCCCCTACACGATGGCGCGGGTGTCGTTTGCGGACTTTGAGGCTCGCAAAGCGCTTTTGCCGGTCATCTGCTACAGCACAATCACCCTCGGCTGCATGGCCGCCGTTGAAGCGCGGCTTCGTCCGTATTTCTTCTCGCGGTCGATGGAGAAGCTCAAGATCGCCAAGGCCGCCAACGAGCAGGTCTTTGACCGGTACGGCCTGATGCGCGCCCAGACCACACTCGGACACCCCATCGATCTGGGCAATATGGGCGTCATCCTTGGCGGGATGATCATCATGCTCACCCCGATCGCGGGCCGGCGCTGGCAGGAACCGCTTCCGATGGCGGGGGTGCTGGCCGCAGGCGTGATGGTCATCGGCGCGGTCAGCTTTACCGGTCTTGCCGCAACCCTGCTCGCGTTCATCCTGTTAACCGCATTCAGACAACCCTCATACGGCCCGCGCCTGATCATCCCCGCAACCTTCGGACTGCTGTTCCTGATCGTCTTTCTCATCAACAGCATGCTGAATAAGCCGATCTCACTGGAACGCCCCGACGATCAACTGGAAGCATCGGTCTGGATTCGCGTGCGTATCGTCCAGGAGGGCTGGCCGATTATCGCGGACGCGGGTCTGTTTGGCTTGGGCCAGCGGATCAACACCACCGGCGTTGGCACAGGTAGCATCGACAACGCCTATCTGCTTTTTGTCATGCAGTTCGGGTGGCTCTACTTGGCGACCTGGGTGGCGTTGGCGTTTGTGATCGCCTGGTACAGCACCAAGACCCTGCTGCTGGCGCGAACACCGTCGGAGCGCATCCCGGTGGCGGCGTTGTCGGCAACGATCCTGGCGATCATGCTGGCGATGTATACGGTCTTTTTCGGGTTCGTCTACGCACTGTACATTCTGGTTCTCTTCGGATTCCTGTCGTCGATGTGGCAGATCTTCTCCTCGCGTGCGCTGGAACAGTCGGCCGGTTACCCGGCGATGCCTGGCAACATGCCTTACGCACGCATGATGCCCCCCGGCGCGCCGGGAGGATTCCGATGAAGCGCTGGTGGCTGCTGGCAACGTGGGTGGTGCTGGCAGTGATCCTGCGATGGGCGGCGATTCAGCAAATCGATACGCCGCGCGCGACCGAAGACCGGTCGATCGCGTCGCATCTGTCAGAAGGTCGCGGATTCAGCTTTGCGGCATTTGGTCACTTCGGACCGACCAGCATTCGTCCGCCGGCCTATCCGATGATTTTGGCGGGATTGGGGTTGGAGACGCGGTCGGCGTTGTGGCTCAATACCTTCTTCGCCGCCGTCAGCGTGGTCGTCGCGTATTCGATCGGTCGTGTGGTGTTTACGTCTGATGCCAGTGCGCAATTGATCGCCGCCGGGGTTGCGGTATTGCCGACCATGCTTTACGCCGCGACGTTTGATCAGGGCTTGTCGCTGGCGATCCTGCTGCTGCTGATTGCGGTACGACTTTGCTTGTGCGAGCGTTGGGCACTGGCGATTCCCGCGGGCATCGTCGCAGGGCTGGCGATCCTTACCGAATCGGTTTTGATCCTGCCGATTTTGGCGATAGCGCTATGGATCGCCTCCCGTCGCCCGGCCTCTGCGATGTTGATGCTTGCGGGCATTTTTACGCTGGTGACACCCTGGCTCTACCGCAACGCGATCGTACACAACCAACTGACCGGCGTCACCAACGAACTGTGGCGCGACGCCTTTACCGGCAACCTTCCGGGCGCAACCGGATCGGTTCACCTACCCAGAGCGGCATCGGCAACCGATCACCTGTCGCCGATCGAATCGGACCGTTTACGAAACCAACCCGAATCCGTCCGAACCGCGCTCTATCGCGGCTGGACGCTCGATTTCATCTCGGATCAACCGCTCGCGTATGTCCGACTATGCCTGATCCGCATCGTCAAGACACTTTGGCTCGATTGGGATCATCCCCAGGGGTTGAACGTCCTCAACGTCACCTCCCGATCGATTCTGCTGGCCGGTTCAATGGTCGCTTTCGGAACGATGATACGACGCCATCAATACTGCGGCCTGGCACTGGTGCTGCTGATCGGGCTGACACTGGCATCCGCATTTACACTTGCAGAAGCGCGAAACAGCGTCTTTGTCGACCTGGGCCAACTGCTTGCGATCGGCTGGTTGATCGACCCGCGGAGGATCGACTGATGCGCTATTTGCTGGTGACGCACATCCCCGCATTCGCGGGCCAGTCGGCGGGCGTGATCCGTTGGCAAAGCAACTGGATCGCGGATCTAGCGTCTCAATCGCGGGCGCTGACCGACGAAGGATTTGAGTTGACGATCGCCGCCCCGCTACTGGCGACGATGGATGCAAAGACGCTTTCTCGTCACCGGATAGCGGATATCAAGATCGCAAATCAACCCTGGCGATTCGTCGCACTCCCCGGCTACCGAACCGCAAGCCAGTTCGTGGCGCAACGGGCGTCGATCCGCAGAGACGTCCAGTCCCTCGCAAGCCAGGCCGACATCGTCCAATTCGGTCCCGGTGGGCACCCGATCTCACTCGGGCAGACCATTTATCCCAACTTGCGCAAGACTGGCGCAAAACGGTTCTTCCTGATCGGACAGGACCCGATCCCCGCACAGGAGCGCTACGCCGCGTCCGGCCGAAACCCCGCCAAACGCGTCGCCAAGCAAATGGCGGTCCGACAGTTGCGCGCGTTCTGCGCCAAAGCGATCGGCCAATCCGACCTGGTGATCGCCCAAGACCCCGCGGTCGCCTTGCGTTTCGCCAAAGAGTGGAACCCCCGCTGCCACACGCTCTTCACCACCGGATTGTCCGATGCACAGATCGGCTCCGCCCGTCAAAAATCCGAGAAACAGCCGCTGCGGATCGTCGCGTTCGCTTCCGACCAATTTACACGCGGGCTGGACCACCTGATCCGCGCCTTCGCCAAGGCCAAACGCCTCAGTGCCCGAATCGAGCTGAATCTGGCCGGGGATTTGATCTCATCGGCACAGATGATGGACCTGATTCGCGACGAGCGCCTCGACAGCGTCGTGCGTCTGCACGGCAAACTCACGCCCGACCAATCGCGCGATCTGATGGACCGCTGCGACGTGCTGGCGATCAGTCCACTAATCCCAACCGCCGACCCGATGCTGGCGCAGGCCCTTTGTCGCGGTTTGGGCGTCGTGATGTATGCCAGCGGGACCGCAAACGATGCGTATCTGACCGATAGCGGTGCGGGTCTGCTTGTCCCGCGCGGGGATGTGAATATGCTCGCACAGTCGCTGTTGGACCTGTCGCGCGATCGCGAGCGGTTCCAGAAGATGAGCCAAAGCGCGATCGCGTGGTCGCGGGCCGTCTCGCTGGATGCACTGCACCGACAGCGCGCCAAGCTGGCCAAAAGCGTGGTGAAACGATGAAAGTGCTGGTGGTCATCGTCAACTACAAGACGCCCGATCTGACGCTCGATTGCGTCAAATCGCTGGCTGTCGAGATCGCGCGCACTGAGGCACAGGTTCGGGTCGTCGTCACCGACAACCAATCCCCCGATGATTCGGTCGCAAAGCTGCAGGCCGGTTTTGCGCATTTGGATTACCCGTGGCTGACACTCATGCCGCTGGATCGCAATGGCGGGTTTGCCTATGGCAACAACGCCGCGATCGCCCCGGCGCTGGCGGGTGAGGACAAGCCCGATCTGATCTGGTTACTCAATCCCGACACCATCGTCCTGCAAGGCGCTCTGACCGAACTGATCCGCTTCATGCAATCTCACCCCCAGGTCGGCATCGGCGGAGGCCGCGCCGAGAATCGCGACGGATCGGTCCGACGCAGTTCGTTCCGCTTTCATACGCCCTTGGGCGAACTGGAGAGTGCGTTACAGTTCGGTCTGGCGACGCGAATCCTCCGCAACTACGTCGTCGCACCCGGCATCCCTGAATCGGCACAGAAAGTCGGGTGGGTCAGCGGCGCGAGCATGATGATTCGACGCGAAGTTATCGAAAAAATCGGGCTTCTGGACGATGCGTATTTTATGTATTTTGAAGAGACCGATTTTTGCCTGCGGGCATCGCGGGCGGGGTTTGAATGCTGGTATGTCCCGCAAAGTCGGATTATCCACCTCGTCGGGCAATCCAGCGGCGTCACCGGTGCCCAGCGCGGCGCAAAACGTCGTCCGAAATACTGGTTTGAGTCGCGATCGCGGTTCTTCGATAAGAACTATGGCAAAATGTCGCGGCATGTCGCAAATTTGCTCTGGCTGAGTGCTTACCCGCTCGGCCGACTGTGGCAGACGCTTCGCGGCAAACGCCGGGACGACCCGCCCAAGTTGTGGTGGGACTTTTTGAGGTATAACTACTGGCCATGCAGCCGATGAGCGAAGAACAACGCATCGCCGACGCGATCGCCATGCCGCCACCCACGACGCATGTTGATGGGATGGAGCCGCGCCCGCAGCGTGACATCGAACTGGGCGAGTTTAACCAGAACCCGCCGGGCATGTCGCTGCTGGCACTGATCCGCGAAGACTATCAAACCCACGAACGTCACCTGCTCAGCCAGGGGTTCCTGGCGATCGCGGTACACCGCTTCGGCAACTGGCGGATGGGGATCCAGAGCAGACTGCTGCGATTCCCGTTCTCGATTCTCTATCGGATTTTTTACAAGCTTGTCGAAGTGCTGTGCGGGATCAGCCTCAATTACACCGTCCGGGTCGGACGACGCGTGCGGATCTGGCATCAGGGCGGCATGACGCTGGGCGCGCTGGAAATCGGCAACGATGTGCATATCCGCCAAAACACCACCCTCGGCGTCAAACGTCGCGGCGACCCGCGCTGGATGAAGCCGATCATCGGCGACCGCTGTGACATCGGTGCCGGCGCGGTGATCGTCGGGCCGATCACCGTCGGACATGACAGCACCATCGGTGCCAATGTTGTCCTGGCCAAAGACGTGCCGCCCAACAGCCTCGTCGTCGTCGAACCGCCTATCGTGAAGGAAAAGAAGCCGCACACCAACGCCGATCTACGCAGGTGATTGTCCTGGGCTCCGAATATGATTGGTATCATCGCGATCGGTCGAAACGAGGGTGACAGGCTGTGTGCCTGTCTGACCGCCGCTTGCGCGACGCCGGGCGCGGCGGTGGTGTATGTCGATTCGGCCTCCACTGACAACAGTGTGTCCGTTGCGCGCGATCTGGGTGTACATGTCGTCGAACTGGACATAACCAAACCCTTCACTGCCGCCCGGGCGCGCAACGAAGGGTTCGCCAAACTGATCGAGATCGCACCGGATGTGGAGTATGTGCAGTTTCTGGATGGCGATTGCGAACTGCGCAGCGGCTGGCTTGAGACCGCACTGGAGACGTTTCGTACCACGCCACAGGCGGCGATCGTCTGTGGGCGTCGACGCGAGCGATACCCGGAAGCATCTATCTACAACACACTATGTGATATCGAGTGGAACACCCCCATCGGCATCGCCAAAGCCTGCGGCGGCGACGCATTGGTCCGCGTGTCGGCGTTCAAACAGGTCAACGGATACAACCCCGACGTGATCGCCGGGGAAGAGCCGGAGATGTGTGTGCGGCTGCGGCACGCTGGGTGGACGATCCATCGCATCGACACAGAGATGACGCTCCACGACGCGGCCATGACGCGGTTCGGGCAATGGTGGAAACGCAACTACCGCGCCGGCCACGCCTATGCCGAAGGCTTCGATCGCCACGGTGCGGCACCCGAGCGATTTCGTGAAAAAGAGGTCAAGAGCAACCGCCTGTGGGGTTGGCTGTGGTTCGTCCCGATCGCCTGGCCGCTGCACCTGCTGCTGGCAATCAAGATCGCAGAATACATGAAGTCGCATCGCGGGCTGACTTGGAAGAATGCGCTGCTGTATGGCGGATCGGTGTCGCTCGGTAAGCTGCCGCAGATGCTCGGTCAGCGGAAATATCAATCGAACAAACGCCAGGGCAGACAGGCGAAAATCATCGAGTACAAGTCGGCGGGCGGGCCAGCATGACCCACAAGATCGCCTACATCGCCGGCCAATTCCCGCTGCGAAGCGAGACCTTCGTCTATCGAGAGGTTCGCGAACTGCGCCGGCGCGGTTGGGGCGTGACGTGCGTTACGCTTCGACCCACCACCGACGCACCGGAATCGTCCGATGATCTCACGAACGATCTGATCACCGTCTACGACCCACAAACACCCCCGTCCGGTTTGGGACTGGCTGCGTTGCGGGATGCGATCTGTCCCGGCGAACCGGTCGGCGTGCGCGACCGGGCCAAGTTGATCTACCAAGCCCGCGTCGCAGCAGGACTGGCCAGACGACTGCAAAAACTCGGCATCACGCACATCCACGCCCACTTCGCCCACGCCCCCGCGACGATCGGTATGTACGCCGCGAAGTCGCTGAATATCCCGTTTAGTTTCACCGGACACGCCAATGACCTCTTTCAACGTCGCGTTCTGCTCAAACGCAAATTGCAGCGTGCCAAGTTCGTCAGCTGCATCTCAGAAGAACATCGCAAGCTCTACAACAGCATCCACCGGCGCTCCGATACCGACTACCCCATCATCCGCTGCGGCGTGGATGTTTCGTCGTTCACCGCCGATGCCCGAACGTCGAACTCCGAGCCCCGCATCCTGACCGTCTGCCGACTGGTCGAGAAAAAGGGCGTCGACACCCTCATCCGCGCCTTCTCGCAACTGGCAACTGGTAACGCACAACTTCTGATCGCCGGCGACGGTCCGCAACGGGCGGAGTTGGAGCAGATCGCTGGTGCATCCGGAAAAGCGGGACAGGTCCACTTTTTGGGTGCCGTGTCGAACGAGCGCGTCCGCGAGTTGCTCCAGTCGAGCGATATCTTCGCCCTCCCCTGCCGCGTCGACCGCAATGGCGACAAGGACGGCATCCCCGTCGTACTCATGGAAGCGATGGCCTGCGGCCTGCCCGTCGTCTCAGGCGACCTCCCCGCCATCCGCGAACTGGTCATCCATAGCCAAACCGGCCTGCTCGTCGACGGCTCACAAGTCGAACCGACCGCCGATGCCTTGCGGCGTTTGCTCGACGATCCCGATGTCGCGGCACGCCTCGGTGTCGGCGGCCGCGATCGCGTTGCCAGCGAGTTTGCATTGACCGAAAATGCCTCACGCCTCGAACGCGCCATCAACCAACCCTGAGTCCCGCATGCCAAAAACGACTGACTGTTACGCCCGAATCGAAGCCGACACCTTCATCATCGGCAACCCGCTGATCGAGCGCCGGTTCCGCATCGAACGCGGCCGACTGTTTGCCGGCGCACTGTTGGACAAAACGACCGGCCGAGACTGGATCGTCCAACCGGCGTCGATCGCATCGCTTTGCGCGTTACCCGTCGAAACCGATCAATCGCTTCAACTGTCGATCACGCGAGCGCACGAGCACACGGTCGAGGCCGAGTCGTTCTGTGCCGAGCTGAGCGTCGCCGCCCATTCGCACACGCTACGCTATCAATTCAAACTGTTCGGCGACCTCCCCGCAATCGGTATGCGGCTGAGCATCGATTCAGCCATCGGCACGGCTGGCTCGGACGAGGTCGCAACGGCCAACGCTCCCAGCGGAGTAGAATCCGACGCCCCCGCTGCCCGAAACGCCGTCGATCCGAGCGACATCATCGATCATTTTCATTTCGATTATCTCCACTGCTGGCTGACCGAGACGCGGTTCGTTGAACAGACCGACATCCACAACAATCTGGTCTTCGAAAATCGCTGGTCATTGGGTCACAGCGAAAAGCAGATTCGTCTGACGGGCAACGTTTTTTATCTGGAGCATCGGCCAAGCGGCGCGGGGATGGTGATGCTCAAGGAATCGCCCAGCCCGCAGTATCGGCCGGTCGCGTGCGAAGCGGATCTGGACTTGCGACTCGACCAACTCACCCTGCGCGGCCACGGCCTCGACCAAAGCGGCGGTGCGGGGTACCGACAATGGATCGTGCTTTACAATGGCGATGAAACGAAGCGAACCGGCGCGATCCAGTCGCTGCAACAGCGAATCCGCCCGTATGTCGAAGGTCGCGACGGCGTGTTGCTCAGCAACACCTGGGGCGATCGCTCGCGCGATGCCGCGATCAGCGAGGCGTTTATGCAGAGAGAAGTCGCCGCGGGTGCCGCGATGGGTGTGGATGTCGCACAGATCGACGATGGCTGGGAAAAGGGCATCACCGCCAACTCCGCAACCAAAGGCGGCGTGTGGAACGGCTTCTGGGCCAGCGATGATCAATTCTGGGCACCGCACCCAACTCGGTTTCCCAATTCGCTCGATCCGCTGGTTCAGTCACTTGAGAAGAATCGGATGCAACTGGGTCTTTGGTACGCGCCCGATTCGTCGAATGATGTGGCTAATTGGGAGCGGGATGCCAAGCAGGTTCTGCATCTGTATGCCCGGCACGGCGTTCGTCATGTGAAGATCGACGCGGTGAAAATGCACAGCAAACTGGCCGAGCGGCGGCTGGAACAGTTTTACGATCGCGTGCTTGCCGAAAGCCACGGGCAGGTCACGTTTGATCCGGATGTCACCGCCGAGATTCGCCCGGGCTATTGGGGGCAGATGCACGTCGGGACGACCTTCGTTGAAAATCGCTACACCGACTGGCACAGCTATTGGCCGCACCTGACACTCAGAAATCTGTGGTCGCTGGCGCATCACATCCATCCCATGCGGCTGCGGATGGAGTTTCTGAACAACACGCGCAACGACGACAAATATCCCAACGATCCGCTCGCCCCGTCGCACTATTCCCCGGCGGCGCTGTTTGCGATGGTGATGATGTCCAGCCCGCTGGCGTGGTTTGAGATCAGCAACGCCCCGGCCGACTATCGGCAGCAGGTGGCGGATCTGGTGCGCATCTGGAAACGCCACCGCGGCGAGATCTTCACCAGCGTCATCCTCCCCATCGGCGACGAACCCGACGGCTACCATTGGAGCGGATTTGTCACCTCCCGCGCCGCCGGCGATTTATACGCGGTCGTCTATCGGCCTTTGGGGGAACAATCCAGCTTCGATTTCGCTTTGCCAAGAGCCGGGGCACGGTCCATTGAGGTGCTGCACGGACCGGCAAAAGCAAGCCTTCAAAACGACCGGGCGGTCCTGTTTGTCGAGCATCCGCTTGGGTACGCGTTTGTCAGAATCGCATTTTGATTGCTAACGCGACGATCCCGGCTACAATGTTCCCCGTTGAGACTCACCGCGCACGCAGCGCGGTGATTCGTTTTTTATCAGGGACATCGCGTTCGCAGACGCCCGTTTATGCGTGCTGCGCCGGTGAACTGTTGGAGATGAACGTCATGCAGATTGTCAGTGCAGAGGAAAAGGCGCGTCTGGAAGCCAAGCGCGAGGAATTGTTCAAGGCCAAGATCGACGTCCAGGATCGCATCCGCAAGGCGGCGGCGCTGGGTGATCTATCGGAAAACGCCGAGTATCACTTCGCCAAGGAAGAGAACCGCGCGCTGGAAAAGGACCTGATCGACCTCGAAGCCAAGATCAAGAATGTCGCGGTGGTCAGCAACGAAGACGTCCCCGAAGGCATGGTCTTCCTCGGCCACACCGTCAAACTGCTGGATCTGGATGACGAAACCGAACAACTCGTCCGCATCGTCGGCGAAGCCGTTGCGGCAGACCCCAATTCCGATATCGTCCCCGTCACCGCCTCCAGCCCCATGGGCGAAGCGCTGCTGAAACGTGCCGTCGGTGAAACGATCAAGGTCCGCGCCCCGGGCGGGATCATGGAGTTCAAGATTCTTGAAATCGTTTAAGAGTTGGGCTTAGGGCTTAGGGCTTGGAACCGAAATAGCCGGGTGTCAGGATCGAACTGACGACCTGCGGTTTACAAAACCGCTGCACTGCCACTGTGCTAACCCGGCGTAGCCCCACATTTTACCCCCCGCCACCCCCCGCCGCAACAATCGCTCCACGCCGAGGAAAACGGATTTCACCGCAGAGTCGCCGAGGGCGCGGAGAGCGCTCAGGCGTCATCAAGTCCGCGCCTAGGTCCCTATTTCTTTGACCATTCGCTCGCGCAACCTGTGAATATATTGACGGATCTCCGCGTTCTCTGCGCCTCGGCGGTGCATTCTTTTCTGAATTGCTCGTTCAACATTGTATTTTGTTAATCGGACTATATTATCCCTTTTTCATGTGGTTTTGATCTCACTCAGGAGTTAAAGGGATGTCGATCCGATTTTCATGCACGTCGTGCAGCAGTTCCTATACGGTTAAGGACGAGCTTGCAGGAAAGAAGGCCCGCTGCAAAAAGTGCGGCAAGGTGGTGGTGATCCCGCAAGTCGAGGCGGACGACGATTTGGACCCGCCGGACATCGCGTTCCTGGATGAAGTGGCCGTTGCGCAAGCGGGAAGCGCTTCGCTCGAATCAGACTTTCCCCCTGCGGCTGTGTATCGCGATTCGCAAACAAACACCCCGCCTGCGATGGGCCAGATGCCGATGCGGACCGCACCCGAGCCGTTCGCACAACAGTCCAGGCGGTTCACTTCCATTCGCGACGCCCGGCCGGTGGCAGGTGCAGCCAACCCCAAGGCTGGCCGATCCGCGGTTAAAGTCGCCGCAGCGGGCAGCGACCCGGAGCTGGAATCCAACGCCGCAAAAGCCTCCATCGGCATGGTCATCCTGGTCGCGATGATCGCGATCGTGTTCGTCATCGCCAGCGGAAAAGCGTCGGATGGCACCGCCTGGTTTGCCGCGATCGCGATTGCGATCGTCGCACTCGTTCTTCTTTTCGGCATCGCCGCCCCCGCGACCATGGGCGGGGTGTGGATCACCTGCAAAATGTTCGGCCACGGCGTTCCGCCCCGCCTTTATGTTCGGTCTGTCGGTGCGATTCTGACCGTCTACTTCACGGCGTTTCTGATCAACCTTGGAGTCGGCGTTATCGTCGGACTTCTGGGATTCGCAGGGATTCCTCAGATCATTGCATCAGCACTTGCGTTGCTTGCTCAGTTGGCAGTGCTGTACGTGTGGGTAAGGGTCTACGACAAATACTTCAACCTCGGCACCGGCGGGACAATCTGTGCCGCCCTATTCAGCGTCCTATTGATCTCGCTGATTTATGTGCCGATCGTGCTGATCGCACTGTCGCGCAGTTAGTGCGCGATCGGCGATTACGGTTTCGAATACGCCAGCTTGATCTCCGGCAAGTCAAAGTGCGGACTTTGGCGCAGGAATCGAACAGGGTTGTTGTAAAACACATCCAGCAACTCCTGCTGATCATGCCCAAGCTCCTGATAGCGGGCGGCGCACTGCTGGAGCGTGAAGGGGCTGCTCGGTCCCCAGTCGGCCGATGAATTGACCAGCATCCGCTCGGTCCCGTATTGCTCCAATAGATCGACGGCACGCTTGGGGCTCATCTTGGTCTGAGGATAAAGCGTCATCCCGGCCCAGTAACCGGCATCCAGCACCGGGCGGATCGTGTGCTCTTCAACGTGATCGATCCATACCCGCGCCGGGTCGGCGTTCAGTTCGCGGAGCAGATCCAACGTCAAATGCGTCCCACGCAGCTTGTCGGCCATGTGCGGCGTATGGATCAGCACCAGTTGCTTCAGCCGAATCGCCATCTCCATCTGCTCGCGAAAGACCGCCATCTCGTTTCTCGTACACTTGTTCAGGCCGATCTCGCCGATGCCCAGCACGGTCGGTGCGTCCATGAACGCGGGCATCTGCGACATCACCTCACGGGCGATGGTGAGATTGTCAGCCTCCTTGGGGTTGACCGCGATCCAGCAAAAATGCCGGATGCCGTACGCCCGCGCCCGCGTCGGCTCAAACTCGCTGATCTGCCGAAAATAGTCGATGAACGTCCCCGAATGCTTGCGATCAAACCCGGCCCAGAACGACGGTTCACCCACCGCGACCACCCCGCTCTCGGCCATCCGCTGGTAGTCCTCGGTCGTACGCGAAATCCCGTGATAATGCGGCTGAATATAGTACATGGCTTACTCCGAAACCGGCGTCACCGGGTCTGACATCAACTTGAGCATCCGCTGCGTCCGATCAGGCGAGGCGGTTGAACTGGCGAGGATGGCGATCGCATCACGCAGGGTTTGCAGCCGCTTGTCGGGGGTGTTGCCTGCGGTCGCACGGTCGAGGCGATCCAGCGCTGCCGCCAATTCCAGGACCATGCACCGACAGTCCAGATAGTCGATATCGAGCGTTACTTTGTGGTCGTTCATGGTTTTCCTCGGTCAAAAAACGTCGCCTGTGCGGTCGCTTTGACAATCCCGCCCTGATGCAGTTCTGCTTTCATCCGAAAAAGCGG
>JBGSMH010000231.1:0-6760 GCA_041740275.1 Phycisphaerae bacterium | reverse complement strand
AGCCCGATCGCACCGATTAATGCCCAGAGCGAGAGGGACACAGTACGATTGACCAGCGAAGGTTGCCAGGCAGGCGCGGGCGATTCTGCTGATTTTGTGGGTCGGATCGCCGGTAATGTCATCGCGACGTGGAACGCGCCGCCTTTCTCGTCACGCTGATATACGCCTGGTGCGGCGTCAATTGGCAGCGGGTCGTCCCCCACCCGCACCCAACCCGATTCCAGTACGCGGGGCAATTCGCTTTGGATCACCGACTGCCCTCTTTTTCCGAGCCAGTCGATCGCGTTGGAGAGCAAAAGGACGAAATCGGGCGTCGATTCGATGGCGCGCAAATCAAAGCCGATCCACACTTGCTCGCGCCTACCCGCCAGCAATACCTGGCCTCCACTATTGATCCACACAAGATCGGCTGCGGAGATTGGCGATCCTGTTACCGATGTTTTTTCGACCAGACGCGACGCGACTGCCGGCCAGTCGATGCCGCGCGTGACGGGATGATCCTGCACCTGCAAAGCGCCAGCGAGCTTGTTCTCGCCCTGCGTGAGGATGATCGCGGGCTGGCCGACTTTGGGCCGATCGCCGATGGTGATGGGCGGCAGCGATGCGTCGGCGTCTTGGTTGTGGATCGCGATGATCCGAGCGACCGAGTCCGGGATCGCCGAGATCGCCTCAACGCGTGGCCGACTGCCTTCCTGGACCACATAGGCGACGTTGTCGGCGTCGATCGCGTCGTCGATGGTCAGCCGTGCGATCGTCCAGCGGGTGACATAGGGGAGGTCGATGAAATAGTCGCGCGTCTGGCCTCGCGGGGGCAGTTCGATCGTTTGCTTCACTTTATCAACGGACAGTTCGGCCTTATCCATCGGCGTGTCGTTCCAGATTCGCACCATCGCCTGCGGCGACGGACTTTGGACCACCGCAAACGCCGCGATCCCCGCGTTGTCGATTTGCTGCGATGGGTGAACGATCCACACCCGATTGTCCGTAATCTCCAGCGGCTGGGCGGTGATGACGATGACCTGTTGATGTCCCTTGGTCAGTGCCGATTCGATGGCGGATTTGATCGAATCCGCATCAACGCGGGTGGCAGTGGCTCGCAGCGATCGGAGCGAGTTCGTGAGCTTGCTGACTTCGACTGGCGCTTCGGTGGTGGCCGGGACGGTGCGAAGGTCGAAGGTCTGATCGGCAAATTTCGAACGTGTGGACGAATCGGCGATCGCCCAGGGCAGCGATGCAATCGACCGATCGACGATCAGCAGCGTGCGGGTGGGTGTGGTCCGCGAGATCGACAACCCCGTCGCCGACAGGATGACTAGAAGCGCGCTGGCCAGCAGCAGCCACATCGCAAGCGGCGGATTTCGGATGCCGCGTCGCGTAGTCGATGTCGTGTCGGTCTTGTCCCAGAATTGTGTGGTCGAAACCCGTGCAAAATCCGCCCGGCCCAACAAAACCCACACCAACGCCCCGATCCAGGGCACCAACAAAAGAAGATAAATCGGGGCGGCGAAAGTCATGGGACGGGGCAATAAATGCCAATCATACCCCAAAAACGCATTTTCTTGACGATCGGAGCTTATCAAATCCTTGCTATAGTGGAAACTTAGCGACTGCCAACGCGATTTTGCCGACGAAGGGAGTATTGGATTGATGATCAGTCATGGGTGATGCTACACTTATGTCAGAGGATCTGAGGACGAGACGAGGAACATATCATGATGCCGAAGTTTGGTTATTCGTTTGATCGGGACACTTTTCATGGACAATTCGACACGCGACAGGCCGCGCTCGCTGAGGCGATGAAGGCGCTGCGGAACCGATCGGATGTCCCCGAAGGCATATTTGTGGGTCAATGGATCGAACCTGATCCGCGCAGCACCGACCATGCCGAGAATGTCGTCGATGCGATGCGCGACCGCTGGGATAGCTCCCCTGAATCCGGCGAGTATCTGCCCGCTGTCAGTGATCAGGAGATGGCGGACCTGGATGCCGAACTGGATCGGGCGATCCGGGGTTGGCTGACCAAGCACAATCTGCTCCCCGCCCCGGTTAAAGTGCGCGGCGTGAGCGAGCACCCCGTTCCCAACGTCATCCATGTCGATGTCCCGGCCCACGAACGGGAAACGTCGATGATGGGCGAGGCATAGACGGTTTCCCGTCCTTCCCAGACTGCGGCAAATTGCCACACCTGACACGTTTCGCTCGCCTGAGTAACTTGGCGTTGCTACGATGGATCGTTCGCCTTGTAAGGCACGATTTTTCAGTACCATGCCCCTACCGCTTTCCTACAACACCGTTCGGCAGACTCCGCAGTATCGACGCGCCCAATTCTGGTGCGCCGTAGCGGTCGCGATTTCGGTCTTTCCGCTGATCTGGATGGGCGGATTGGTCACCACCTATGGGGTCGGGATGAGCGTCCCGGATTGGCCAAACAGCTATGGGTACAACATGTTCCTGTATCCGCCCAGCCGATGGGTCGGGGGCATTTTTTACGAGCACACCCACCGCCTGCTCGGCACGCTTTCAGGATTTTTGTCCGTTGCACTTGTCGCGTTCGCATGGGCACCGTCTCGAATCCGAAAACTGCGATCGCTCATCGGCAACTTCACCCTCGCCATGTTCGCACTCATGGCGTTGTCGCTGGCGATCAAGGCCTACCTGATCAAGAGCGGCTACGCCGACTATGAGTTCCGAAAGTGGTATTCCCACATTTATGTGTTTTTCGGGTCATTGGGGCTTTTCGGGCTGGTTTTCTGGCTCGGACGCCACCGCGAGGAGCGACGTTGGGTGCGTTGGCTCACAATCATCCAACTGATCGGGATCATCATCCAGGGCACGCTCGGCGGGTTGCGTGTGACCGAAGTGAACACGACCCTGGCGATCATTCACGGGTGTTTTGCCCACGCGTTTTTCTGTACGACCGCGTTCACCGCACTGGTGATGAGCAAATGGTGGATTCGATCGGATCAGACGGTCCGCACGATCGACGCCCGGTCCGGCCGATTGGCGCTGTATCTGTCGGCGTTCACGGTACTTCTGATTTTCGGGCAGTTGATCGCCGGGGCGTTGATGCGTCACAACGGTGCGGGGCTGGCGATCCCGGATTTGCCGCTAGCGTACGGGAAAGTGCTGCCCCCGATGGACGAAACTGGCCTCGACGCCGCCAACGCGATGCGGGTTTGGGACCCCTATCACCTGCCCCCGACCACACTGACGGCGATCTGGATGCACTATTCGCACCGGGTCGGGGCGGTATTGGTGTCGCTATCGATCATAATTTTGGCTTTTCAAGTGTTTCGGAACTTGCGTCAAAGCCCGCCAATCACGATCCTTGTGACGCTATTATGTTTGATGTTGGTGAGTCAGTTCACGCTGGGTGTGCTGACGGTCTATTTGCAGAAGCCTGCGGACATCACGTCGTTGCATGTTGCGATCGGCGCGTTGACCGCGATGGTGGCAGGACTGGCCACCGCAGTGATTGGAAGGCAGTACGCGTTACACGGGACGCGTCTGTCGGCGGTATCGAGGGATACCCTGTCGCAACAGCCCGGATATGTGGTAACCGCGTGAGTGAGATCGCAAGGCACATGAAACTGGCAACCGACCTAAACGATTTCGACGCCGAGATCGCTGTGGAATCGCGCGTCCAATCCGTCAGCCGGACCAGCGATTTTATGGAACTGACCAAGGCCCGGCTGAACCTGATGGTGCTGATCACCACCATGATCGGCTTTGTCGTGGGCACGGTCGGGGCGATCGACTGGTGGCTGCTGACTCAGACGCTGATCGGAACGGGACTGTGTGCTGCCGGGGCAAGCGTGCTGAATCAGGCTTGGGAGTGGCGATATGACGCGATGATGGCGAGGACGATTGACCGCCCGGTCGCCGCCGGTCGGATGAAGCCGGCTGAGGCGAATCTGTTTGGCTTGGTCTTCTGCGTTTGCGGGCTGGTGGTGTTGGGGGTGATGGTGAATCTGCCCAGCGCGATTCTGTCACTGTCGACGATCGTGTTGTATGTGCTGATTTATACGCCGCTTAAGCGAATCACGACGCTCAATACGCTGGTGGGCGCGATCCCCGGTGCGATCCCGCCGGTGATCGGGTATGCCGCCATCACGGGCCGGATTGATCTGGAAGCGATCGGGTTGTTCGCGATCCTGTTCTGCTGGCAGATGCCGCATTTCCTGGCGATCGCGATCCTTTGTCGCGACGACTACGCCGCCGCCGGTTACAAGATGTTGCCGGTCGTCGATCAGACGTTGACGCGGACGAATCTGTGGAGTGTGGTGTTTGGCGTGTTGCTGTTGGGCGCAAGTTTGATGCCGGTCTACGCGGCCCCGACCAGCGTGGCTTACATGATCGTTGCGGTGTTGCTCGGCTGCGGCTTTCTGGCCACCGCGATCCGCTGTGCGATCATACAAACCCGCCCTGCCGCTCGATTGGCGTTTTTTGCGTCGATCATCTATCTGCCGCTGGCGCTGGGTGCGTTGATGATCGATCGGGTGTTCTAGACGCGGAGTGCAGCCCATGATGTTGTCACGATGCGCCAGCTTTCTGATCCTGTGGGCAACCGCCCTTTCACTGATCGCCTGCGACAGCAAACCCCCGGCCAGCACCGCCCGCGTGCCCGCCGAATCAATCACCGGATCGGGCGTAGTTCGCGGCAAAGTGATCATCACCGACCCACCGCCCACTTTGGCTGCGCTGAAGAATGAGCCGTGCTGCGAAGGCGCACCGGCGACCGTGCCGGACGAATCGGTGATCGTCAATCCCAACAACACCCTTGCCAACTCCGTCGTTTTCATTCAAGGCGGACCAAAAGCCGACGGGGCGAATCTGCCCAAAGCCCAACTCGATCAGGTCTTTTGTCGATACACGCCACACGTGGTGGGCGTCGTCGTCGGGCAGACCTTGAACATCAAATCGTCCGATCCGGTCGTCC
Source organism: Phycisphaerae bacterium (assembly GCA_041740275.1). Lineage (GTDB taxonomy): Bacteria > Planctomycetota > Phycisphaerae > Tepidisphaerales > Tepidisphaeraceae > BPJO01. Next base: position 1,821 of record JBGSMH010000231.1, on the reverse strand, counting down.
ATAATGTCCACTTCAAATCCGCATTTGCCGGCGACAGCAATTACTGGATGAAGTCGGCGGGTGAGTCGGTGGATGTCATTTTCAAACAATCTGAGTTTTTGCGGACCGGATGTGACGTTCACCCCTGGATGAGCGCGTATATCTGCGTGCTGGATACGCCGCTGTTTGCGATCACGGGTACGACCGGCGAGTTTAAGATCAAGAACATCCCTGTTGGGGAGTATAAGCTGGTGGCGTGGCATGAGCGGTTTGGCAAGATCGAAAAGCCGCTGAAGATCGTCGAAGGCGGCGGCGAAATCGAACTGGATCTCACATTTGCCCCGCCGGGAAATTAGGAAACGATGAGCGTATCGCTGGCATTGCAGGTCGATCGGGTCTCACACCATTACACGCGCGACCGAGCGGCCTTGGACGGGTTGTCGTTCGACGTCCCCGCCGGGGAAATTTTTGCGATGCTCGGTCCCAACGGCAGCGGCAAGAGCACGCTGTTTCGACTTATCTCCACCATTCTGCCCCTGCAATCGGGTGAGATTCGGGTCGCGGGAAACAGCGTGCGAACCGACCAGGACGCCGTCCGCGGAAAGATCGGCGTGGTTTTTCAGAATCCCGCACTCGATAAACAACTGACCGTCTGCGAAAACCTGCGATTTCACGGACATTTGTACGGGATCCGAGGCACGCCACTTCAGTCTCGCATCGACGCCCTGCTCGATCGATTCGATCTTGCCGCACGTGCGTCCGACCGCGTGATGACACTCTCAGGTGGCATGCGCCGCAAGGTTGAACTTGCCAAGGCATTGATCCCCGAACCGGCGCTTTTGCTACTCGATGAACCCAGCATCGGCCTGGATGTGTCGGCCCGTATCGAGTTGTGGAAACTGCTGGCCGAGATGCGCAAAGCCAGCGGGCTGACGATCGTGCTCACCACGCACCTGATGGATGAGGCCGATCGGTGCGAGCGACTGGCGATCATCAACAACGGTAAACTGGTCGCGATCGATTCGCCCAACGAACTGAAATCGAAAATCGGTGGCGATGTGATCAGCCTCAGCGGGCCAGACAACGCCGGTCTGGCGCGGGTGATCGAAGACAAGCTGAAACTGCAAGTAACGCAACTTCCGTCTTCATTGCGGATCGAAAAACCCGATGCCCATCGGTTCGTTTCCATGCTGGTCGAGGCTGCCCCTGGCATGATCGACACCCTCTCGGTTGCCCGGCCAACACTCGACGACGTGTTTGTTCACCTCACCGGACGCGGTCTGAATGACCCGGCTGAGATTTCGTCGTGACCGACACCTGACCCTCGGTACGCGTGATCGTCACCACAAAATCGCTGGCGTGAATCGAAATCGACTCGGCCTGGTCCAGATCGACGCGCCCATTGACCTGATAGAAGACCTGCTTTCCGTCACGGCGATTGGCGACCACATTGCTGGCGCGTAACAGGCCCAGGTGGTGGCTCACCGTCGGCTGGGGAAGTTTGCTCTGCTTACACAGCCAGGTGACGTTCTGTTCACCGTTGGCGAGCAGAATCAGGATTTGCAGCCGTGTTTTATCTGACAGCAATCGAAAGAGTGCGGTCAGGGATTCGATTTCCAGGTCGGTCGCATCAAATGCATTTATCGCCACGTTCATTCTCCAAGTAAGCCGCCGGTTCCGAAGCGGTGCAGACTCTATAGCGATACCCGGACGCATATCAATCGAAGACGAATACAAATCGCTCCATTTTTACGGCAACGATTGATTTCCCCTATTTCAGGAATATGCGGGATAAATAGCAAAAATTTGCTATTTTTGGAAATACTCGAGTGTTCCGGTCGG
>JBGSMH010000230.1:0-6792 GCA_041740275.1 Phycisphaerae bacterium | reverse complement strand
GGACACATTGCGAACACAGATCGCCTCCCGAACCGCCGTGCCGTTTGAAGCGATCCTGATCGCCGCGACACACACGCATTCGGGCCCGCGAACGCTGGGGTTTGAGAATGATTCGCCCAATCCGATTGACAATGCGTATATCAGCACACTGATGGACAAGCTGGTCGATATTGCTGCCCGCGCCAAAGCTTCTGCTAATCCCGGTCGGTTTGAGATTGTCAGGACCGAGGCGCGGGAATGGATGTCCAACCGCCGCGTGAAGCAGGCAGATGGGACGTGCATCAACGAGTGGCAGGATTTTGAGGGCAAGCACACCGGGTATGTCGATCCGATGTTGACGATCCTTACCGTCGTTCGCCCGGATCAATCCACTGATCTGGTGATCGTCAATTACGGCTGTCATCCGGTGGTGCTCGGCCCGGAAAGTCGCGGGATATCCGGCGATTATGTCGGGTATCTCAAACGCGCGCTCGAAGCCCGCCAGATCGCCAAGACATCCATGTTCCTGCTCGCCCCCTGCGGCGACATCAATCCGCGCGTCTGCATCACCAACAGCCCGGAGTTGGCAGAGAAAATGGGCGTCGAATTGGCGGGGGTGGTTGAGCAAACGATCCGCAAGACCGACGCAAAATCTGAGTCGATCAACGCTGGCGCGGTAGGTGGCGCGACCGTTGATTGGAACATCGTGCGAACCCGCGACGCGATGAAGCAACCCGAATCCGCCAAATCCAGGATCGGGCAAACGCTCAGCACCTGCATGACCGCGTTGTCGGCTGGGGATCTGTGTTTCGCGGGACTTCCCGGCGAGCCGTTCAGTGCGTACCGCGCGTTGATCTCCGCCAAAAGCCCGTTTCGGCATACCCTCGTCGTGGCCATGACGCAGGATTATTGCGGCTACTTTCCCACTGATCAGGCCCAGCTCGAAGGCGGATACGAAACCAAGATGGCACCGGCGGACGTGATGGAGGCGGCGTTGGTCGAGCACGCGTTAAAGGCCATCAACGGTGTCGCGGGAAAGATGTAGCATCGCGATATCCAGATCCAGCGGCGTGGTGATCTTCAGAGTGCGTTCTTCACCCGCGACCAGCGTGACCGCCTGCCCTGCCAGTTCCAAAAGCTGCACGTCATCCGTGATCTGATCCAGCGGCAGCGCACACGCGGCATACGCTTCGATCAATGCCGATCGTCGCATCACCTGCGGCGTTTGCATCGCCCAAAGTCGCGCACGCGGTACCGTGTGAATGATCATCGCCGGCAATGGGCCCTGAGCTTCCTTAACCGTCAATGTGACCGGCATCGCAGGCGCGGATGCACCGGTTTGCTCGGCACACGCAAAGACGCGATCGATCAAGTCCTGGCTCGTCAGCGGCCGCGCGGCATCGTGGACGCCGACCCATTCGCTTGTCGCCTCGTCGGTCGCGATCTTCACCGTATGCGCCCTCGTCTCCCCGCCGTCGCACCAGCGGAGTTTCGCGCTTTTCAGGATCGATTCTGGGTACGCCAGTTGCGCGATCGCCTCTTCGATCATCGGCCGCTGGTTGGTCGCGATAATGATCTCGGCGACATCTTTACGCGGCAAGAATGCGTTGATCGTGCGAACGATCACCGGCTGACCGCCGAGGTTGGCCAGCAGTTTGTTGGCACCGAATCGGCTCGACGCACCCGCCGCCGGAAATATAACGCTGAACTGCGGCATCTTCACCGGCGATTCCCGCTGCTTGATCCGCTGCTTGGTCCGTTGCCCGGCCCGTCGCTCATGCGTCCAAAGATCATCTTGCCCGCACTCGTCTGCACCGTATTTGTCACCGTGAACTCGACCTCCTGATCGACATGCGACTTGGCTTGCTCGACGACGACCATCGTGCCGTCGTCCAGATAGCCCACACCTTGACTGGCCGACTCACCGGGCTTGATGATACGGACAACCATGCGTTCGCCCGGCAGCACTTCCGGCTTCAGTTGCGTCGCCAGTTCGTTGATGTTGATGATGTCCAGCCCGCCAAGTTGGGCGACCTTGCTGAGATTGTAGTCGGTGGTCATCACGCGGGCTTCAAGCTCTTTGGCCAGGCGGATCAATCGCTGATCGACCGCCTCGCCGGGCTCGCCTTGGCCGGTCTCGTAGGTATGGATATCGACCTTGGGCGACTGTTGCAGTTTCGCCAGCGTATCAAGCCCGCGCCGGCCGCGATTGCGCTTCAGCCGATCCTGACTATCCGCCACCGTCTGCAACTCTTGCAGGATGAAGCGGGGGACGATCATCTGGCTTTCGAACACGCCCGTCTCGACGATCGCCGCGACCCGGCCATCGATCAGGGCGCTGGTGTCGATCAAGATCGGGCGCGCGCCGCGCGTCTGTTTGCGAAACTCGACATACGGGACAATGAAGCGGAAATCGTCCTTGGTCTGCATCACAAAGCTGATCGAGAAATAGGTCGTCGCGCAGTAGACGATTAACTGGATGAAAGCGGTGAGACTTTCCAGTTGGCCGGGCTTGAAATCACTGTTGAAGGTGATCTGGTTGATCACCAGTGCGACGACAAAGCTCAGCGCATATCCCGCGATCACGCCCACCAGCAAGCCAAAGAACGTACCGGCGAACAGTCCCAGCTTTCTGCGGCTGGGCGCAAGAATGTCGATGCAGACGCACAGCACCCCAATCGTCAACGCGATCGCGACCGACAGGGTGGTGTTGCCCGATACGAAGTTCCACCCGATGCCTGCCATCATCAGGACAAACAGGGCACGGAGAATGGTGAGGAAGATGCTCATAGTCCCCACAAACAAAAAACGCCCCGACCAGCGGGGCGGCTAAACGCTAGGTTTTGGGGTCGATCGCGTCACGCGCCGCGATAGGCCCACCAGAGAACCGCCGTACCGATGATAATACGATAGATGGCAAAAGGCACGAACCCGCGACTTTTCACCCAGGCCATGAACCAGGCGATCACCAGATACGCACTGACAAAACTGACCAGACTGCCGATCGCCAGGATCAGCCAGCGGTCAGCCGTCATGCCCCCCGCGATGTATGCCGGATCACCGATGGGGGCACCGATCGACTCTTTCAGGTCAAAAACGCAGGCCGCGAGCATGAGCGGGATGCTGACAAAAAAGCTGAACTCCAGCGCCGTCGTCCGATTCAATCCCCCAATTTGCCCGGCGGCAATCGTGCTCATGCTGCGACTCACCCCCGGAAAGACCGCGCTCAAAATCTGCACCGCTCCGATCCACACCGCGTGCCACGGCTTCATCTGATCGATCGATTCGATTTTCCCCCGTTTGCCGTAGATCGCATCGACGACCCACATGACCACGCCGCCGACGATTAGTGCGGCGCCCATGATCTTCAGGCTTTCCAGATTGTCCTTGATGACTTTGGAGAGGATGTACGCCGGCAAGCCCGTGACGAAAAACGCGATGCCGACCAGTGCCAGCGGGTGGGCGTAGAACTTCTGGAGGGTCATCTTCCCGCTAAACCAGCTTTGAACAAAGTCGATCAATCGTTTTCGGAAAAAGATTACCACCGCCAGGATCGCCGGGAGTTGGATCGCCACGGCAAACATCTTCCAGAAGCCATCTTGTAGATTGACCCCCAGCATCGCCTGCGTGATGCGGATGTGGGCCGTCGAGCTGACCGGTAAAAACTCGGTCAGCCCCTCAATAATGCCCACAATCACAGCAATTAGGTAGTCGTTCACGACAATGTTATCGGCCAGTCGGGCGCATCAACTGAACCGAGCGTTTGAGATATCCCCATGCCGAACCCACCGTTACCACAAGCGTCACCCAGATCATCACGTCGCGAAACAGCCCGGCCCAGCGGTCGTAGCCGCCCATTGCAGCGGGAAAGTGCTGATGCACCACCTCGTGAAAATAGACATAAGTAATGATGACCAGAATCGTCACCGATTGCAGAACCATCTTCAGTTTTCCCCATTTGTCGGCCCCGAACCGTAATCCCGCTTTCTCGGCAAGGCCTCGGATGCTGGTCACCAGTAATTCGCGTCCGAGAATAATCACCACCATCCACGGCGCGACCCCCGTGATGGTCTTGACCACATACGGCTGCGGGATCGACGGGTCGGAAATGATAAAGTTCTTGCCCGCAAAGAAGATAAACGAGCCGAGGACGAGGATTTTATCCACAAACGGATCCACCACCCGGCCGAACCCGCTCTCCACCTTCCACTTGCGCGCCAGATACCCGTCCAGCCAGTCTGTGGTGATGGCGATCAGGCAGATGAAAAATCCCAGAGTCAGCAATGTCGAATGCCCCCGGCCGCCATACTGGTACCAGGAGAGGATCGTGAAAAAGACGATCGCGAGCACCAGTCGTGCGGTGGTGATGAGATTGGGGATTTGCCGTCGGTCCATGCGTTGACCGGGATTGTAGATAAACCCGTCCATTCCACCAGCGGCAGGGCGGTTTCGGATAAATCGGGTCTGCCAGTTGTTTGGTCGCCAGATTCCAAGTCTGTCCTGAGGTTGAGATATCGAACGCCGAAGGATCGACCGCCACAGCGAAGCGACGCGTCTCCGCTACCAAACCGTCGCCATCGAAACCCTCGTCGCCCGCGGCGGCGGGGAGATGGGGGATGGCACGACGCCAACCGGCGAAGCGCAGTTTGTGCTGGCGCGGGATCAGTCTGATCCGGCCGGGGAACTCACCCGCCACCGCGTCACCCGGACCTACCTGCGGACGGCGTACGCCCTGCAGGTGCTGACGCTGCGGGATGAGGACGGGAACGAGCAAAAGCTCCGCGTCACCGAAGAACACCCGTTCTACGTCGATAGAACCGGCTGGACACCGGCGAAATCGCTTGCGGCGGGCGATATACTCTTGGGCGCGGATTCAACGCTGATCGTGGTCCGCAACGACCGGGAGTCACGGCCACAAGGCGTGACGGTCTACAACCTGGAGGTCGAGCAGGCCCACACGTACTTCGTCCTCGCCGGGGACGCCGCGGCGGTGTGGGCGCATAATGCAACGTACAGCCGATTAAGCGCAGATGTGCCTGCGTCCACTCTGAATATGACTCGACCTGCCACGCCTGAATGGTCGGCAGCGGTCAAGATGTTGCAGAGCGGAAAGTCCAGCAATATCCGAGTTCCCAGCGCATCGGTGGCGAAGCAACTATTGGCGGAAGGTCGCGGCAACATGAATCGTTACACGCGGTACACGAGCAAGAGGTACAGCAAGGGTTACGAAATGCACCCGTCAGAGCACAACTCCCGTAATGCCCCGTGGAACGATCTTCAACACATTAAGTGGAAAGACTGGCACACGAACCGTAACCCTGCGGACGGCCACATCTTCTTTGATAAGCCCAACTGAGGTACCAGCAATGACTAAACGACGCGGAATCGCAGGAATCATGCCGGGGCACGCAGTTGAAGATTGGCACGACAAGGCCAAACGCCTTGATCAAACAGAGCATGATTGGAAATGGGAACGTCTGGAAATGGCTCAAGGTACCCTGGCAGTTGGTTCAGCTTTGCTCTCAGAATACGTTTCAGGCGATCGCCTTGTGGCGTACTACCGCCATCCCGTGCATCCAGAAATGTCTGCCGTCCACGAAGTGCGTAGAACAGAAATTGCTGAATTCTTGAATGAGCGAATCAACCTATCCCGGCATGAAGGGGTTGACCTCATCATAGCGGACCTCAATCTGCGCCCCATTCTTGGGTTCAATCACGACGGTGACTGTTTCTTGATTCGTCCGTGTTCGCCTTAACGACGTGGACGGCACGCTGACTGGTCGCGCGGCGGGTGGTACCGACCTACCAGCGGATGGCGTACGCCCTGCAGGTGCTGACGCTGCGGGACGAACACGGGAACGAGCAGACGCTCCGCGTCACCGAAGAACACCCGTTCTACGTCGACAAAACCGGCTGGACCCCCGCGCGGAATCTGGCGGGTGGGGATATATTGCTCGGGGCCGAAGGCACACTGACGGTGGCCTCGAACGAGGCCGAGCAACACCCCGGTGGCGTGACGGCCTGCCCTGAGCGAAGCCGAGGGGTCTACAACCTAGAGGTCGAGCAAGCCGTGGGTACATTGAAAATTGAAAGCGGTTCGAAACGGACCATTTGATCTCCGCGCCCTCGGCGACTTGGCGGTGATGAATCTTTGCTTCATGTTGACCCGCGACGACACGGTCCCAGCAAAGCTGGGACCGCCGGCGGGAGGGTGACAACATGGTGTCAGGGGTTCGAAAAAATCGGCGGATTTGCCTGTTTTACCGCCGACTTTTCGGGGTTTCGGGGATATAGTGAATGGTCGTATACCGTTGCGTTTGGGGTTGCTTAATTGCATTTCCACGCGAGGCGTCGCTCTTTCACAAGTTAATGAAAAGGGTTGAACTCCGGCCGGAAAGGTAGGAGTTGCAACAGTTGCACGCGGCGCGCAACACTTTGACGGGTCAAAAATCGTCAAGTCCAGATGCGGCCAGTGGTTATGATTTCACATGGACAAAAGCCGATGCAACAAATGCAACAAGTGAATTGTGCAACGCAAGATCGCGACAAAAATCCGATCCGCGTTCATGTGCGGTTTCAACAAGTTCGGGCAAATTGGTCAATTGCCTGTCGATCGGCCGATAAAGCGTCTATGAGCGAACCGATGCCCGTTTTGCCGCTGAACCCGGTCGATTATTCACGATCCAACCCGGCGTCCGAGGCGCTACGGGTGTTGACGGTGGTGTTAATGGTTTGGGGAGCGGCCGTCACGCTGCGGCATGGGTTTTACTGGCTTAACATTTTCACATCCACATCCACATCCATCAAACCTTC
>JBGSMH010000229.1:0-4979 GCA_041740275.1 Phycisphaerae bacterium | reverse complement strand
GCGTGCGTCCAATAAAACATTCAGCCTGAGCCTGCTCGTGTGCCGATAATCCTGACTGGATCAAGAGTCAGACGGATCGAACGTTCGGAGCGGGCATGAAGCGGGTCGTTACCATCACAGGCGTTTGCGGCGGGATCGGGCGGGCGACCGCAGACGTATTTCATCAGGCCGGGTGGATCGTCGTCGGCGTCGACCGGCGCGATACCGACGTGCCTCAAAGCGTCCACCAGTTCATCCGCAGCGATATTTCCAAGGTCGATTCGCCTCAGGCGATCTTTGAGTTCGTCTCCGCCAAGCAGGGACGGCTGGACGCGCTGGTCAACAACGCGGCGTGTCAGATCTGCAAACCGATAGTCGATACCACCGCCGAGGAGTTTGACACGATTATGGCGTGCAACGTTCGATCCGTGTTCCTGTCGGTACAACAGGCCCTGCCCCTCCTCCGCGAGTCGGCGGGGTCGGTGGTGAATATCTCATCGGTTCATGCGGTGGCGACCAGCTCTGATATCGCGGCCTACGCGGCATCAAAGGGGGCTTTACTGGCTTTGACGCGGGCGATGGCGCTGGAGTTTGGCGAGATCGGGATTCGCGTCAACGCGGTCTTGCCCGGCGCGGTCGATACCCCCATGCTGCACGCCGGGCTGTCGCGCGGGCATGTCAATGGGGATGACATCCAGAAGAAGATTCGTGGACTGGGAAAGAAGCATGTGATGGGGCGTGTCGGGCAACCGAGCGAGATCGGGCAGACGATTCTGTTCCTGGCCGACTCGGACCGATCGAGTTTCATGACCGGGCAAGCGCTGACCGTCGACGGCGGGGCGACGGCGCGGCTGAGTACCGAATAACGTCATCGGCTACTCGGTGACTTCAAAGATAAACTCGATCTCCACTGCCGCATCGAGCGGGAGGGATGCGACACCGACCGCCGCACGGGCGTGCTGGCCGGCATCGCCAAAAATCTCCCTTAACAACTCGCTGGCGGCGTTGGCGATCAATGGCTGTTGGGTGAAAGTCGGATCGCTGCTGACAAAAACGCCAACGCGCACCACGCCGGCAATTTTGTCCAGATCGACTACCGTTCTGGCCGCAGCCAGAGCATTGACAACACATTGTCTGGCGGCGGCTTTGGCGTCGTCAATCGTACATCGAGACGGAACCTGCCCGATCGCCAGCAACTTGCCATCCTTCATCGGTAACTGACCGGCGATATAGACCAGACTGCCCGACCGTTTGGCGGGCACATACGCCCCAAACGGGCCGGGCACTTGAGGGAGGTCGATCTGTAGCTGCTTGAGGCGTTGGGTGATCATGCGGGCGATTTTATCACAACCGGTGCGATCATGCGGTGGGTGTCACATCGCGAAATCGTCGGATGCGCGGTTTGAACTCGCCGGTGATCAATCGGGCACCATTGGAATGGAAAACGTAAGTGAAAACCCAGTTGATCATCACGACGAGTTTGGAGCGGAAAGTGACCAGAAACATCAGGTGGACAACCGACCACATCAGCCACGCGAACAGGCCGGTGAATCGCCAGCCTTTGATCTGGGCAATTGCCTTGGCTTTACCGATCGTCGCCATCGAACCCTTGTCGTGATAAGCAAATGGGATGCGGTCGGCGACGGAAATCTTGTTCATGATCTCCTGGCGAATGATCTTGGCGACATGATCGCCCATTTGCATCGCCGCCGGTGCGACGCCGGGAACGGGATCGCCATTGTCCTGCATAATGCTTGCCAGATCCCCGGCGATGAACACTTCGGGGTGATCCGGCACCGACAGATCCGCTTTGACCAGCACCCGGCCGGCTCGGTCCAACGGCACACCCAGCGTTTTGCCCAGCGGCGACGCCTGTACCCCGGCGGCCCACAGGACGATGTTGGCGTCGATGCGTTCGTCGCCAATCATCACGCCCGTCTCGTCGATGGCGGTCACACGAGAATTGATTCGCACTTCCACACCCATTTTCTGCAGATCTTTGAGGGCACGGGCGCTAAGTTTAGGATCGAACGTTTTGAGCACCCGATCGTTGGCTTCGACCAGCAACACCCTTGCCAGCGACGTATCGACACTCCGGTAGTCTTTCTGGATCTCCTGGACCGCGATTTGCCGAAGTGCGCCCGCTAGTTCCACGCCTGTTGGCCCGCCACCGACAACGACAAAAGTGAGCTTGGCGCGTCGAGAAGCCTCATCGAGTTCGTTTTCGGCTTCTTCAAATGAAAGGAGAATCCGTTTGCGGATCTCGGTGGCGTCGTCGATGGTCTTGAGTCCCGGTGCCCGCTGCGTCCATGCGTCGTGGCCAAAGTAGGAGTGCGTCGCGCCCGTGGCGACGACCAGATAGTCGTAGTCAATCTGCAGCTTTTCATCGAGGCAAATGTGCTTGCCGGACAGGTCGATCGAAGAGACCTCCCCCAAAACACATTCGATGTTCTTCTGTCCGCGAAAGATGCGACGGATCGGAAACGCGATATCCGCCGGTGACAGCGCCGCCGTCGCGACTTGATAGAGCAGGGGTTGAAACAAGTGGTAATTGTGCCGATCAATGATCGCCATATTCACCGGCACATTCGCCAATCCCTGAACGACACGAATGCCTGCAAAACCGGCACCGACGACAACGACATTGGGTTCTCGACTGGACATGTCAGGCGATGGTAGCCGAGTAGATTGGCGGCTGTGAACAAGAAAATGAATTATTCACAGCCGCCAGACTGCAGGGTTAGGCTCCGGCGTGTGCGTCCTGCTCGGCGTCATGGTGAGTGACGTTGGTGGTCTGGTGTCGAATCAGATCGGTCAGGCGCTGGATCACAAAATAGAGCACCGGCGTAAAGATCAGGCCAAAGAAGGTCGCGCCCAGCATCCCGCCCACCACCGCGGTCCCCAAGGCTTGACGGCTATTGGCACCGGCACCGCTGGCGAGCATCAGCGGCACGCAGCCGAGGATGAACGCGAAACTGGTCATCAGAATGGGCCTGAAGCGGGTCACGGCACCTTCGAGCGCGGCATCGCGGACGGATTTTCCCCCATCTCGCGCCGCGCGGGCAAACTCCACGATGAGGATCGCGTTCTTGGCCGCCAAGCCGACCAGCAGCACCAAGCCGATCTGGGTGAAGATGTTGTTGTCGTACCCACGCATCAGCAGGAACGCCATCGCCCCGATGATCGCCAGCGGCACGCTCAGCGCCACGGTCAACGGCAGGGACCAACTCTCATATTGAGCCGCAAGAATCAGATAGACGACCAGAATGCTGGCGGCAAAAACGATAGTCGATTGCCCGGCGGTCTGGCGCTCCTGATAGGAGATCCCTGACCACGCCAGAAACATCCCGTTGCTCTTGACCTGATTGAAAATCCCCTCGGCCGCATCCATCGCCTGATTCGACGATATGCCCGGCCCGGGCGCACCCTGCACAGTCGCCGACTGATACATGTTGAATCGTTCGATCCGGTCGGGCCCGAAGGATTCTTCGATCTTGGCCAGCGATCCCATCGGAACCATCCCGCCGCCGGGGGCGCGGACTTCCAGTTTCAGTACATCGTCCACCGTGCTGCGGAACTGGCTGTCGGCCTGCACGTTAACCTGATAGGTGCGTCCGAAGGCGTTGAAGTCATTGACGTACGCCGATCCCATCGATGCCGAAAGTGTCTGGAATACCGACCCCAGCGGGATGCCCAGTCGGAGAATCTTCTCGCGGTCGATGTCGACAAAATACTGTCGCACGCCCGCGCGATAGGGGGTGAACACGCGGCTAAGTTGCGGGTTGCTCTGAGCCGCACCCATGATCCCAAATGCCGCGTTTTGCATCTGGTCGCGTGTCACGCTGGCGTCGGCCAGCAAACGCATATCGAAACCGGCACTGGTGCCCAGCCCGGGTATGGGTGGGAACTGAAACGTGAACGCGATCGCTTCCTGCATGTTGCCGATCTGCCCCATGACTTCGCCTTGAAGCGCCTCGATTGTTCGGCCGCGCGGTAGGCGATCGTCCCACGGTTCGAGCGTCGCGAAAACGGTTGCCTTGTTCGATCCATTGCCTGCGATGATTGAAAATCCGGGCAAACCGGTATTGAACTTGATTCCGTCGGTCTCGCCGAGCACCTTGGCGACTCGATTGACGACTTCAATCGTACGCTCCTGACTGGCGGCATCGGGGAGCTGAATATTGGCTACGAAAAACCCATTGTCTTCCAGCGGTAGGAATCCAGTGGGCACCGCACGCAATGCGATCAACGTCACCACCATCAACCCGCCGAATCCCGCCAGGCTCAATGGCCACACCGTGATCAAACCGCTGATGATGTGCCGGTACTGGCGCGTCACCCAGCCGAAGCCGGTATTGAAGCTATGGTTAAACCAATTGGGCTTCTCACCCCGTTTGTGCGGCTTAAGGAATATGGCGCAAAGTGCTGGGGAGAGGGTCAATGCGTTGATCGCGCTCAAAAACGTGCTGGCGGCGATGGTGAGCGCGAACTGGCGGTAAAGCTCACCGGTAATCCCGCCCAATAGCGAGGCGGGACCGAACACGCTCATCAACACCAACGAGATCGCGATGATCGGCCCGAACACCTCGCTCATGGCGCGGATCGTCGCTTCCTTGGGCACCAGATGGAACTCGGACATATTGCGCTCGACGTTTTCCACCACGACGATCGCATCGTCGACCACGATGCCGATTGCCAGGACCAAGCCAAAGAGCGTCAGCAGATTGATGCTGAATCCGAACGCGTACATGATCGCAAACGTTCCGATCAGCGCGACGGGGATGGTGATCAACGGGATCAGCGTCGCCCGCCACGAACCCAGGAAAACCAGCACGACGACGATAACCAGAATGATCGCCTCAAACAGTGTCTTGTAAACTTCCTTGATCGATTGCTTCACGAACTCGGCGGTGTCGTAGATGGTGTAAAAATCGATGCCCGCCGGGAATCGGCCTTCCTCCTTGAACTGCTGCATCCGCGCCCGGACGGTTTCGGCGATC
>JBGSMH010000228.1:0-2481 GCA_041740275.1 Phycisphaerae bacterium | reverse complement strand
GCGGATTCATCGGGGGTCGCTGGATCGGGTTGAAAAGGATTTGGACTGGTTGGACGCCAATAGCATCCCCGCTCGCGGTCATGTGCTGGTCTGGCCGTCCTGGCAAATGAACAAGCACATGGAGGATCTGAAGGGTAAACCTGATGCGTTGCGAGAAGCAATCCGTCAACACATCACCCGCACGGTTGGCCGACTCAAGGGGCGTCTGGTGGACTGGGACGTGATCAACGAACCGTACAACAATCACGATTTCATGGATGTCCTGGGCAACGCCGAGATGATCGAGTGGTTCAAGCTCGCCCGTGCCGCAGATCCCAAGGTCAAGCTTTATATCAATGATTTTGGCGTGCTGGAATCCGGTCTGGGCAACAACCGACACGCCGAGCACTATTTCAAGACGATTCAGTACCTGATCGACAACGGTGCGCCTCTGGACGGGATCGGGTTCCAAGGCCATGTCGGCACGCGACTGACTCCGCCGGTGGATCTACTGGCGGTGCTGGACAAGTTCAGCGTTTTTGACAAGCGTTTCAAGATCACCGAGTTGGATATCAATCTGAACAATGAAGACGACCTGCGGGCCGACTACATGCGGGATTTTATGACTGTTTGCTTTAGTCACGACAAGGTGGACGGGATTCTGCATTGGGGATTCTGGTCAGAACGCCACTGGCTGCCCAACACTGCGTTGTTCAATAAAGAATGGAACTTGCTCCCGCATGGCAAGGCATACGAGGATCTGGTCCTCAAATCGTGGTGGACCGATATGACCCTGACCACCGACGCCAGTGGCGAAGCGCGCGTTCGGGGCTTTTTGGGTGACTACAACGTCGTTGTCGGAGGCAAAACGGTCCCCGCCACGCTCGTGCGCGACGGAACGACCGTTGTCGTCAAGTAATCCGGATCACACCCAAAATGCCACTGCGATGATGAAGTTACATTTATCGCAGATTCTCCTCATCTTTAGTTCAGGGGTCCAATCATCTTCCAGGTAAGTCGATAGCGCTCGGGCACGGATCGTATCAGTCGTTTGGCTGCTCATTCCGGTCGGTTCGTCCTTATTTGGAGATGTGATGTTGAAGAAAATGCTTCCAAGCGTTTGCTTGGAGACACTGGAACCGCGTTCGTTACTGGCGGCCGATACTGGATTGATGCCCGAATCGGTTGAACCGTCACGGCGTGATTTTTCCGTACGCGTCAATTTTGGCCCGATGGATACCGGAAAGGTGCGGGGCTACAAAACCGACTACGGCGTAAAGTTTGGACAGCGCGGCAATGGCCTGATTTACGGCTGGAATTACGATCATCGCAAGCAGACCCTTCACAATGACTCGTCCAGATACGACAGCCTTCGGGCCGAAACACATACGCGTATGAACGACAACAGCCGATGGAGCATTCGCGTGCCCAACGGGTGGTATGAAGTGCGGGTGATGATGGGCGATCCCAATACGTTCAATGCCGACTACCGGCTCAATGCCGAAGGAAAGGCAGTTGTCGTCGGCAAACCCTATGCGCCCAGTCATCCGTGGGTCGAAGGGCTTGTTACGGTGCGCGTGACCGATGGCGAACTGACGCTCACCGGCGACGCGAACGCGATGAACAACAAACTTGCATCCGTCGGCATCTTGAAGGTGCGCCAGCCGACATCGCCATTGCAGGGAACCGGAATTGCCTGGTCTACCGCAAAAGTCCAGTCGCCCATCCATCGCGCCGAGGCCGGTGCGGTGCGCGTGGGGGACAAGCTGTATGTCTTCGGTGGGTTCTATGACAATTATGAAAAAGTGACCGGCCGGTTGGATATTCTCGACCTAAACACCGGCCGCTGGTTGCGTGGGCGACCGCTGCCGGGCGCACAGACCCATTTCGGTGCCGCTACCGACGGGCGATATCTCTATCTGGCAGGCGGTCAATATGGACCAGGGCTGTCACCCACCGGCACCAGCGAGGCCTGGCGATACGACACCCAGACCGACCGTTGGACCGCATTCGCTCCCATTCCCGACGTCCGCTTTGGCGGACAGATGCAGTACCGCGACGGGCGTCTTCACTTCGTCGGCGGAAATGATACCTCCCGCGTTCGATCGCGTTCCGAACACTGGATTTTCGAGATCGATCGACCTGACAAAGGCTGGTACGTCGGCTCACCATTACCAATGGTGACCGATCACCACTCCTCAATCGTCGTCCAAAACCAACTCTACGTTCTCGGCGGGGAAGTCGAGCACGGGACCAGTTATCTTTCCAATTCCGGCATGTATCGTTACGACGCCCGTGCCAATCGCTGGATCACCATGCCAGACCTGCCCGAAGCGATAAGCCACGTCGAGGCCGCGACGCTCACCGACGGCAAACGCATCTTCATCCTCGGCGGGCAGGTCAACCCCCAGCAGTTGACCAGCCGCGTCTACAGTTTCGATATTGCCAACAACCGATGGGTGCAGCACACCTCCATGCCCACTGCCCGCAAAGCCGGGATCG
>JBGSMH010000227.1:0-8215 GCA_041740275.1 Phycisphaerae bacterium | reverse complement strand
ATCCCGATGCGCGATCGCCTTCACTTCGAACATAGTAGTACGGGTTGAGGTTCGACAGTTCCCTCAATCGACGCCCGTAAAAGCTGCCGTCGGCATTGTCGCGGGCTTCGGTTTCGCACAGATCGATGATGCCGCTGAGTTTCGCAGCCGCATCCGTCTCGCCAAGGTGATCGACGGCGTAGAGAAGCGTTGGAATCAGGTATTCCTGACAGTACGCGTACCGCACCCGCGTATCGCCGCCGATACGGGCCAGTCTGCCATCGTCGAAGACCATCTGACGCAACACGCTCCACAGCGATTTCTGATGCAGATGCAGCAGTTCCGGCACCGCAAGTCCGGCCAGGCGGTGATCGAAGTGCAATATCGCTGCGTTACTGGCAGAGATGGTCATGTAACCGATATTGAAATAGCCGTGATGATCCAGTGCGTAGCTATCGAAAAAGTTGGGCCCGATATGACGCTCGCGCAGCGGCTTGCCATCGTAGATCGTGTCATCGGTCGCGTCGGCTTCGATCGAAACGCCGTTGGCGAGGAAGCGAAGTGCCTGCTCTCGCCACAATTCGACGTTGGGATGATCGGGGTACATCGTCACCCCGCGCCAGAGGATCGCCCCGTTCCAAAGATTGGATTCCGGGTCGTTGCCGCCTTGGTGGTTCCATTTGGTCGCGGTGATCCCGGCGTGCGCCCCTCGGCGATAGTCGGTTGTCAGCCAGTCGCATTCGCTGGTGAGCACCCGGCGGATCGCGGCGCGGTCGGCGTCGGTAAAATGATCGCGGATCGCGTGCAGGCCGTGCATCATCCGTTCGATGCCCAAAGCGCTGATCCAGGTGTGACCCCAGTGTGTGGTATCGGTGCAGGTGATAGAACCGCTCACATGCGACTCAAGCGAGAACCGAAACGACGCGAGCGATCGCTGCAACGACCACGCCCGATCGGCATCACTTAGCGACGGTTCGACGGCGAGCATCGCCTGTGCGGCAGCATACTTCTGATTGGTCTGGACGCCCCAGGTGTTGTACCCCGTGCCAAAACATCCCAATTGCGGCGAACCCGGCAATTCGTACCACCAGCGATCCGCCCAGCGGGACCAGCGAACGAGCAGTTCAACCACACGACTTCGGTGAGGAAACACTGACACAAAATTCCTTTTTGCCTAGGCGGCTTTCACAGAGGCGACGATCTTCTTGGCCGCATCCGTGAGATCGGTTGCGGGCGTGAGCATGGGCAGTTCGTCATGAACGGCCTTGAGCATTTCGCGGGCTTTGTCGACGTTGGTGCCTTCGAGGCGAACGACAACCGGCACCTTAAAGCCGATTTCGCGGCTGGCTTTGATCAATGCCTCGGCGATCAGATCGCACTTGGCAATCCCGCCGAAGATGTTGACCAATACGCCGCGAACTTTTTCATCGGCGAGGATGATTCGGAAGGCTTCGATCGCACCCTCTGCCGTCACCCCGCCACCGACGTCGAGGAAGTTCGCCGGCTCTCCGCCGTGCAGTTTGATGATGTCCATGGTCGCCATCGCCAGTCCGGCACCGTTGACCAGGCACGCGATATTGCCATCGAGATTGATGTAGTTGAGATTGGCCTTTTGGGCCCGTACGTCCAGCGGACGCTCCTGCGACTCATCCGCCATCGCGGCGATATCCTTATGCCGGAACAGGGCGTTGTCGTCGAAATTAAACTTGGCATCCAGCGCGAGGATTTCCCCATCCTTGCTCACCACCAGCGGGTTGATCTCAGCAAGGCTGGCATCGTATTTGAGGAACGTTTTGGCAAAATTAGTGATGATGCCAGCAGCCTGACGGGCGGCCTTGTCCTTGAAGCCGAGTTTGAACGCCAGTTCGTTGGCTTGGAACGGCTGCAACCCCAACGCCGGGTGCATCGGCACTTTGTATACTTTTTCGGGCGAATGTTTGGCGACTTCTTCGATCTCCATCCCACCTTCTGCCGACGCGATCACGACCGGCCCGCCGTACCCCCGATCGAGCACGATCCCCAGATACGCCTCACGCGAGATATCCACGCCCGGGGCGACCAACAACACGTTGACGGGCACGCCTTCGGGTCCGGTCTGATACGAATACATGCGATTGCCAAGCATGAACTCAGCCGCCTTTTTGGCGTCTTCGGCACTCTTGACCAGCTTGACGAACCCCGCCTTTCCGCGTCCGCCGGCATACACCTGTGCCTTGACGACGCACATCGGCTGATTGAACTTGCGAAACGCGTCGGCGGCCTCCTCAGGCGTTCGCACGACCGCGGCATCAGGGACGGGAATGCCAGCATCTTTGAGGATCTGACGGGCTTGGTATTCGTGAATTTTCATGTCTACCCCACAAGTTACCGCCAACCGCACCCCCTGACAAATCGGCCGGGTCAAACGCTTGCGTCAAATATCTCTCTGCGTCACTAACGGTACTTGGCGATGATCTTGTGCAGGAAAGCCGCACTTTCGGGCACGCCTCGGTCTTCGCCTTCCACACCTTCATATTCCAGTGCGACAAAACCGCTGTACCCGGCGCCATGAAGATGCTCCAGACACTGTTCGTGATGCACATCACCAGTGCCGACGATGCAGCCTTGGAGGTCGAATACCGTCGGGTTCGTTGTGGAAGGGATTTTCCGGAAATCCTTGAAGTGAACGTAAACGCAATGCCCGGCGGCGGCTTTCGTACCGTCCTCGCTTTCCTGACCGCCTTGAAGGTAGTTGCCCACATCAACCGTGGCGCGCAAATTCATGGAGCCAATGGCATCGATGACCATCACCTGCTCTTCTCCCGTGCATGGCAGTCCGCCGTGGTTTTCAAGAGCGAGGATGACGCCTTCCCGCTCCGCAACCTTCACCACTTGTCCCAGGGCATCCAAAATGCGTTGCAGTTTCTGCTTTCGTGTTTCTGGATCGGCGCGTTGCTCTTTGGACAGGTGTCCGCCGAATATGCGGGAACACGGGGCACCGGTCTTCGCCGATACCCGGATCCAGGTGTTGGCATTCTCGATCTCTCTCTTGAATGCCTCCGAATCGTCCTTATTAAAGTCCGTTGAAAGCGAAAACCCGCTGAGCATAAGCCCCGTCGCGTCCAGCGCTTCTTTGACACGGGCGGGTGCACTCTGCGGATCGGCAAGAAGACGTGCGTGAAAATCAACGCCATCGAAACCAAGTTCTCTGGCTTTTTTTGCGACATCAATCGCATCCCATTTTTCGGCTACCCATGTGCGGTGCAGACTGTAGTGGCAAATGGACGTTTTCATTGGATCGAGTTCCTTATGATCAGTTTTTGTGACAAGGCAATTCTACGGTTTGGCTTGAGGTCTCACCACAAGGCCAGCGCACATGCCGTAGCATCGCAGGATGGGGTCATCAGTACCTGCTCAACCTGATCGCGGGGTAGCCATATGCGGTCCGTCTATTCGCACGTCGCTCAGTGGCCTGATAAAGTTAGTTGATGCGACTGATCGACGCCCACGCTCACCTGCCCTTGGACACGCCCCTGTCGAGGCAGATGCACATCGCGCGAGATGTTCGCGTGTTGAATATCTGCGTGGCCTCAAACGAACTCGGCGGGCTGGATGCACAGCGACGGTGGTACGCGGAGTTGCACGCGGCATCGCCGGATCGGTTTGCGTGGGTGACGAGCTTTCCGCTGGATGGGTTCGGTCAGCGCGATTGGGCGGATCGAGCGATTGACATCATTCAAACGGACTACGCCCGCGGCGCGGTTGGGTGCAAGGTTTGGAAGAATGTTGGGATGGAGCTGCGCGACACGCAGACGGGCGAATATGTTTTTGTCGATGATCCACGCATGTCGCCGGTGTTCGAGGCGTTGCAGCGACTGGGACGACCGCTCTTGATGCACACCGGTGAGCCGGTGGACGCATGGCTACCGCTGGACCCGGACTCGCCGCACTACGGGTATTTCGCGAGCGCGACACAATGGCATTGGTACGGGCGGACGGACATCCCCAGCCACGAGCGACTGATCGCGTCGCGCGATGCGATCGTCGAGCGATACCCCAAACTTCGCGTGATCGGGCTGCACTACGGCAGCCAGGAGCGTGACTTGCCGGGCATCGCCGAACGGCTGGACCGCTGGCCGAACTACATGATCGACACCGCCGCCCGGTTAGGCGACGCGATGCGTAACGCACGGCGTGATCTGGCAGCGACCCGGGCGTTTCACGACCACTACGCCGACCGGATTATCTGGGGCGTTGACCCAGTACTGACACTGCCGGCGTCGACAATGTCCGACCAGAGCGTACGAGAGTACACGTCCAGCCTGTCCGAGCGATACGACCTTGAAATCGCCTTTTTCAGCGGCGATGAGCTGGTGGCATGCGGACCGATCGAATCGCCGGGGCTATCACTCGATGCGAAGGCGGTTGAACTGATTTCCCAGCTTAACGCGGAACGAGTGTACGCGATCTGAATCGCGGCACGGTGAAGGCTGACTGTTCGATCAGCCGAATTACCCGCGTCGATTTCGTTCGCCTGAACAATCAATTGACAACCATCCCAACTTAACTGTATCTTTGTCGTCGTAATGATTCGATCCGTCGACCAGCTCGGACTGAACCTTGGACTGCTTAGCAGCCCCCGGTAACGTCGTCGGCAGGTCGAACGCAAGAGAGACTTTCCCGCCCCGCGACGTGACAACGTTCGCGGGGTTTTTTATTTTCCCGGTCGATTGTTCGACCTAGTTTTTTCCGGAGCCTCTGATGGACACCGTACGCATCTTCGACACCACCTTACGCGATGGCGAGCAATCCCCCGGCGCCACGCTCACCCTGCCCGAAAAAGTCGAGATCGCACGCCTCCTTGATTCAATGGGCGTGGACATCATTGAGGCCGGTTTCCCGATCTCCTCGGATGGCGACTTTAACTCCGTCAAAGCCATCGCCGACGTCGTGCAGAATGCCGTCGTCTGCGGATTGGCGCGTTGCACGCCCAAGGATATCGACCGTGCTGGTAACGCGATCAAATCCGCAAAGAAAGGCCGCATCCACGTCTTTTGCGCCACGTCCAAGATCCATCGCGAGCACAAGTTGCGCAAGGGCAAGGAAGAGATCATCAAACTCTCGATCGAGAGCGTGAAGCACGCGCGAACGTTCACGGATGATGTTGAGTTCAGCCCCGAAGACGCCAGCCGAACCGAGTTGGAGTTTTTGGTGGAAATCACCGCCGCCGCCATCGAGGCCGGGGCGACCACGATCAACCTGCCCGACACCGTCGGCTACGCCACCCCGGACGGCTACGGGATGATCTTTCGCCACATGATCGAGAAGCTGCCCGTCATCCGCCAAAAGAACATCATCCTCTCCTCGCACTGTCACGATGACCTGGGCATGGCGGTAGCCAATTCGCTCAGCGCGGCCATGAACGGGGCGCGGCAGGTCGAATGCACCATCAACGGCATCGGCGAGCGCGCGGGTAACGCCTCGCTCGAAGAGTTTGTCATGAACCTGAAGGTCCGCCCGGACATCTACAACTTGCGCACCAATATCGACAGCAAACGCCTTTACCCCGCGTCGCGCATGGTGAGTACGCTGACCGGATTGAGCGTACAACGCAACAAGGCAATTGTCGGCCGAAACGCCTTTGCGCATGAGTCGGGCATCCATCAGGATGGCATGTTGAAGTATCGCGAGACGTACGAAATCATGGACCCGACCACAGTGGGCGTGCCCAAGACCGATCTGGTCCTGGGCAAGCACTCCGGCCGGGCGGCGTTTAAGGATCGGATCACGCAACTGGGCTACACCCTCAGTGACGACCAGATCGAAGCGATCTTTACCAAGTTCAAAGCACTGGCCGACAAGAAGAAGGAAGTGTTTGATGAGGATATCGAAGCATTGATCGACGATGTGCTGGAGCGATCGACAAGCCTGTGGGAACTGGCCGGTTTGCAGGTGATCAGCGGGACCAACGCGATCCCCACCGCGACTGTCACACTCAAAGACTCGTCCGGCAAGACCGATACCGACGCCTCCACCGGCGACGGCCCGATTGACGCCATCTACAGCACAATCGCCCGCATCACCGGCATCCGCGCCAGTCTCATCGACTACAACATCCGTGCCGTCAGCAAGGGCAAGGACGCGATGGGCGAGGTGCAGGTAGAGTTGGATCACAACGGCTCAAAAGTGCGTGGCCGGGGCGTCAGCACCGATATCGTCGAGGCCAGCGCCCAAGCGTATCTGGCCGCGATCAACCGCCTTCGCTCGCATGAATCCCGTAGCCGGGCGGTGACGCAGCACACGAGCGTCTAGCGTCTGGCGTTTGGCGTCTGCTCGATTTTGGATCGATCAGCGATCGACCCGACTTGACATCGCTCAATTTGGGCAGAGAATTGACAATTCGCGATCCAGAGCCAGACCTCTGGGGAATGGTGTAACGGTAGCACAGCAGATTCTGATTCTGCTTGTCTAGGTTCGAATCCTAGTTCCCCAATTTTCATATATTTGCATTTGCAGGAGTGGCGGAATTGGCAGACGCGCAGGACTTAGGATCCTGTACCGCAAGGTGTAGGGGTTCAACTCCCCTCTCCTGCATTTGACGAAAAAGTGGCTTTTTTGCCCGTTTTTGTCAGAAAAAATCCCAGAAAAAAAATTGCTCAGCCGGATGTCGCATGGTTGCAGTGCGACAAGACGTTCTGACGCTCGCGTTCAAAATCGGCATCGGATAACGCCGAGGTCACGTTGGTGATGTCGATCTTGTTCTCCAGCGGCACCCACGACTTGCAGCCGGCATAGAGCGGTGTGGTCTGTATCATCACCGGTTCGGGAAGTGAATAGCCGCGCACGATCAGCACATACAGCGGGTTCTGTGGCTTGTAATTGAAACGCATGTCAATCAGCGGCGGCAGATAGATGTGCGACGACACGATCGAGTCCACCTGCTGCCGCGAACCGGTCCGAACGATATCCGTCACCCGCGCCATCGAGCGAATCTCCACCGCTTCCGGCTCAGTCGTGCGCGATTCGACTCCCTCCCGGTCGGCGGGCTTTACCCAGTCAAGCTTTTGATGCAAAAAGGTGGGGTAGAGCAAAAACTCGCGATGTTCGATCTCAAAGCGGCCTTCGGTTTCATGAATGCCGCCTTTGCGGAGCATGATCACCTGACGCCCGCGCTCGATCGCGCGACAGACGGCGTGCCAATCCTTGAGTGCAACATCGACCTGCATGGAGTCTCCATCAACGACACAACCCCCCGCAACGCGAGGGGTTGTTGAATAAGCGAGGGCGACGGGGATCGAACCCGCAACCTCCGGATCGACAGTCCGGTGCTCTAACCAATTGAGCTACACCCCCATCTCGCTTTCGAGAGTTCAGCAATTTAGCGGCTTTGTTTGCCGTGTCAAGTCTGTGTTAATCAAGTTCAAAAGCCGATTAAAGAAAACGTCACTCGGCTACCCCGTTTCGGCTGTAACCGGTTGTCCGGTCAGCACTTTGGCTACATCTGTTGCGCGTTATTTCCGCGTGAAGCGGTTTTCCGTGCCCGCCAATATCCGCTGGATATTCGTACGGTGCTTGATCGTGATCAGCAGCGACATGACGATCGCAAATAGCAGCAACGGCAACTGCTCTCTGGTAACCGGCCAGCCTCGCCAAACGCCGATCGCGGCGAACGCGGGCGCGAACGCCAGCGATCCGACGATTGACCCCAGGCTCACCATCCGCCAGATCATAAAAACGACGATGAACAGCCCGACAACGATCAAACCCGGGATCGTGTAATAAGGCCACAACCCCACCAGCACCCCCGCCGCCGTCGCGACGCCTTTTCCGCCTTTGAACTTCAGGTAGATCGGGAACACATGGCCTGATAGTGCCGCCGCCCCGACACACATCCACAGCAGGTAGGGTTTATGGGTCACATCCAGATCGCGCACCAACCACGCCCCGATCACCATCGGGATCATGCCTTTGAGCATGTCGAGCGTGAAGACGATCGCAAAAAACCTGCCCCCCAGCAGTCGGCCAACATTGGTCGCGCCGATGTTCCCGCTGCCAGCCTTGCGGGGGTCGATGCCTTTGGATTTGGCGACCAACAGCCCGAACGGGATCGAACCGACGAAATACGTCAGAACCGTCAATATCGCGAACTTGGCCTCTATGGACATATTCAAAGTGTACCGATTGACGGGCAAACGTCATCTCAATCGGCAAAACCGCATTTCAGAATTAACGCCGCGGGGGTCGATGTGTATATTAG
>JBGSMH010000226.1:0-5929 GCA_041740275.1 Phycisphaerae bacterium | reverse complement strand
GATACAGCACAGATCGCACCTGCACGCCGGCCGGTCCTTCGGCAAAGAGCGACCCGGGAACGACGCGAAGGGGCAGATCGGTGACGACCAATTCCACCAAGCCGTCCTGCTTGGGCAACTCGATGGTCCGGGTGACCATTGCCTGGCCTCGGTAAACGGTGACGGCATCGACTTTGCCTTTGGTCAGCACGGCTTCGGCTTGAGCCAGTGTCGCAGCACAAGCCAACATGATCGCGGCGGAGGTGACGATTCGGATCGGGCGCATGAGATGTCCTTGGTAAGGGTGATTCCTATTAGACGACAGATTCGAAGGAATGTTGCAAGCCAATTTGTCGCACCCCTTGCGGCTTGTTGACGCACCCGACTGTTTCCTGCGACAATCGCTGGTTATGACCTCGCGAGTGAGCTTTTGCGTCTGGGGACCGGCCTTCGGAAACGACCTGCGGGCTGCGGTGCCGATGATTCGCAAAGCCGGGTTTACCGGCATGCAAATCGACGCCGCCGCGACGCGGATGCTGGATCTGGTGGAGCTTTCTTCGTCCGGGCGGCGCGAGGTCAAACGCTTGCTTGATGCGAATAACCTGCAACTGGCGTCGATCCGCATCGATCTGGGATCCAGTGGATTGGGCGTGCCGTCGGATGCGGACCGTCTGCTCGATCGCGTCGATTCGATCATCAACGCGTCGGCGGAGATGGCGTGCCCGGTGGTGTGCGTCGATCTTGGACGTCTGCCCCCCGCCCAACGCGCCCCTAAACCGCGCCCACAAGTCACCAAGCAGATGGCCGGGGTGTTGATCCTGCCCGACGCCCCAACCCTTGCCGATCCCGAACCGCCTGCCATGCCGACTCGGATCGATCCGGCGATCGTTTCGCACTGGCAGCAGGCACTTGGGCAACTCGGCGAAATCGCCGACCGGTACGGATCGGTGCTGGCGCTGGCAAGTTCGCTGAGCAGTTTTGCGTCGCTCGAATCGCTGCTCAAGCAGGTCGATTGTCCGTGGTTTGGGGTGGATCTGGATACGTCGATGATGCTCAAGGACGAGTGGTCGCTGGATGAAACCTTTGATGCGTTCGGTTCACTCGTGCGGCATGTGCGCGCCCGCGATGCCGTCCGGGGCGAGGATCGACGCACCAAACCCACGATCATCGGCAGAGGCGATCTGGCATGGCGCGATCTCTTGGGTGCGCTCGACGGTGCCGGTTTCAGCGGTTCGATCACGCTCGACCCGTCGGAACTGAACGATCCGCAGGCCGGGGCAATCGCGGGGCTGAAACAGCTACAGGCGTATCTCGAATAGCGTTACAGCCGCGCGACAACGCGTTTCATCGCCTCTTGCACATTGGCCCGGCTATTGAACGCACTGAATCGCACATATCCCTCACCGGCCGACCCGAATCCCGCGCCCGGCGTGCAAACGACGTGAGCGTTATTGAGCAACTGATCGAAGAAGTCCCACGATTTTGCACCTTTGGGCGTTTGCACCCAGCAATATGGCGCGTTGGTCCCGCCGAACACGGTTAAGCCGGCTTGGGTGAGCGCATCGCGAATCAGCGTGGCGTTTGATAGGTAATGCGCGATCAGTGCGTGCGTCTGCTGCCTGCCCGCGTCCGAATAAACGGCCTCTGCACCGCGCTGGATGATATAGCTGACACCGTTGAACTTGGTGGTGTGGCGACGGGTCCATAGCCGGAACAGATCAATCGATTCGCCGGTCGCGCTTGTGCCTTTGAGCGCCTTGGGGACGACCGTAAACGCGCATCGCGTGCCGGTAAAACCCGCCGTCTTGCTGAACGATCGAAACTCGATTGCGCACTCGGTTGCCCCTTCGATCTCATAGATGCTGTGCGGGATCGACGGATCGGTGATGAACGCTTCATACGCGGCATCAAACAGGATGAGCGTGCCGTGCTTGCGGGCATAGGCCACCCATTCGGTCAGTTGCGAGCGGGTCATGGTTGCGCCGGTGGGGTTGTTGGGGCTGCACAGATAGACAACATCGACCTTCTCGGCCGGGATCGCCGGGGCAAACCCGTTTTCGGCCGTCGCGCGCATGTAGACCAATCCGGCATACTCTCCGGTTGCACCGGCGTCCCCGGTGTGACCGGCCATCACATTGGTATCGACATAGACCGGATAGACCGGGTCGGTGACCGCGATCACATTTTTCGCCCCCAAAATATCCAGCACATTCGCACAGTCGCACTTGGACCCATCCGAGACAAAAATCTCTTCGTGTGAGATGTTTGCCCCGCGCGACACAAAATCGTTCTTGGCGATCGCCTCACGCAGAAAATCATAGCCCTGCTCCGGGCCATATCCCTTGAACGTGTCCCGGCTGGCCATCTCATCGACGGCTTTGTGCATCGCCTCGACGCACGCCTGCGGCAAAGGTTCGGTGACATCGCCGATGCCCATGCGGATGATTTTGGCCTCGGGGTTCGCGGCAGAAAACTCCTTCACACGCCGTGCGATCTCCGGAAATAAATAACCCGCTTTGAGCTTCAGATAGTTGTCGTTGATGTATGCCATAGGGGGAGGGAGTGTAGCGTCGATCGGTTTGGTGTTCCAACACAAGGCAAGGAGAATTGCGACTTCAGCATGCGGCGGCCAGGTCGATCGCCTTTCCGGTCCGCGACGATTCCCTGGCAGCATCGAGCAGGCGCATCGTTGTCAAAACTGAATCGACGGTCACCGCAGGTTCGATTCCGTCTGAACAAGCCCGCGCGAAACAGGCCCAAATATCCGATTCGCTCAAACCCGGGTTTGCCCGCTTGACAGACCGGGGCACACCCGCTGGATCGGCCAGCGTCAATTGCGCCCATTGATGCGTATCAAACGTCGCGCTGTGCGGTGCGTCGGCAGAGCCCAAAGTCCCGTCGATGTGCCAGCGCGGCAACGGGCGGGTGGTGGTCGTGTTGATTTCGCAGAGCGCAACCGCGCCGCTGGCAAAATCGATGATCACCCGAGCAAAATCGTCGCAGTCACTACTCCAGACATTGCCTCGCAATTGCGCAAAGACCCGTACCGGCGCATCGGGCAGCATCAGTTGCGCCAGTTGGTCGATAAAATGCGACCCCCAGTCGTACAGCCCCCCGCCACCAAAAGCGCGTTCGTTGCGCCAGTTGGGGCGATACTCGCGGGCGGCGGGTCCGACACAGCTGGACCACTGCCCCAGCCGCGACTCGACGTTGATGAGTTTGCCCAGTTCGCCCGATGCGATCAGTTGTCGTACGGTTAGAAAATCGATGTCCCAACGACGACACTGGAAGACGCTCAGGACACGTCCCGCGTCGATCGCCGCGCGATGCATCCGAACCGCATCGGCATAGTCCAGCGCCATCGGCTTTTCGACCATCACATGCTTGCCGGCCGTCAGGGCTTGAAGCGTGTCGTCGCAGTGCATGGAGGTGGGGGTCGCGATCAGCACCGCGCCAATTGACGCATCGTCAAGCGACGTCGCAACGTCGTCGAATACCCGAAACCCCTTCGCGGCGGCGATCTCGCGACGACCGGGCGTCGGGTCATACACCCCCGCCACCTGCGCCATCCCCGACGCGTTGATCCACGCGGCGTGTTCGTTGCCGATCCGGCCGTACCCGATGATTCCGACTTGAAGCATGTCCGCAGGATAAAGCCGAAGTCAATTCGATGAAACAGTGGCCGGAAAAGGATTAACCGCGTCGAATCAGGCGCGCGTCACTGACTTCCCCCGCCACGCCGATCAATGCCGATCCCTCGGCGGTGACTTTGATCGACAGCGATTTGCGATCCGTGACCGACAAAACGACCGGTCGAATGCCGTCGATGGAGGTAATCGGCTCGGTGCGGGCGATCTCTTTTCCATCCGCAATGAACACGAATCGAACCGGCCGATTCGGCACAAAGTTGCCCGGCACGCGAACACTCAACAGCACCGTGCGATATTTGCCGTCCAGATTGACGTCGCGCGTCGTATCGGGTGTGAGCGTGAAGATCGGCTCCGAGGCGTTTAGTGGCTGCGTGCTGCCGGGACCAAGCGCGATGGTTGCGATGGATTCGCCGGGCAATTCGATCTTTCCGATACTGTCGATCTGCAAAACGAGTTTACCGCGATCGACCGCGATCGACGCGGCCTGCCAGAGCGATCCATCAACCGTTTTTACCTCATAGGCCGCCCGTGACACGCCCGGCGAACGGTACTGAATCGCCTGCACGGCGTTGGCGAGATTGAACTCCTGGATGCCGAATAGCACCGAACTCAGGCGCACATTCTGCTGGTCGACGCCGATGATATCGCCTTCGGCAAAGTCGCCGGTTGCGGTCATTACGCCAACAAAATTGACCGGCGGAGCGGCTTGTGCATCGGGCTTGTCAGATACACGAAAATCCACCCGCTGCAGCAACACCGGGCTGAAATCCAGAAGCGACCCGTCCGGGCGTTTTAGACGCACCTCGGTCTCGCTGATCGCCAGCACCTCGTCGGCGGAAATCAGGGTGCCATTGACTAGCAACGCACGGCGTTTGGGTGTGGCGATTTTGCGGCCGTCAATCGACAGACTCAGCACGTCATCCAACTTGATCGGCTGACTCGGCTGATTTTTCGGTAGCACAATCAGCCCGCTCTTGGCGTCGAAACTGATCTTGCCCTCGATCTTTCGGCCATCCAATAGCGCGACGGTATCGGCGCGCACATTGGTCGCCAGGGCGCACAAAACAATCGCCCAGCAGGAAAGAATGTGCCGGAATCGGGTCATGGGTTAGCGCTGGTAAAGCGGGAGATATCCGTAGGGCATCGCAAGAACGCCGACGTTGATCGCCGTGCCGTAGGAATCGCCACCGCCGCCTTGAGAGGCCCAGTAGAAGACGTCGCCACGGCTTTTGACGTCCTTAATGATGCGTTCCTTGATGTCCGCGTAGAACTTGCGCCACTCGTCTCCGCCGATCATGTAATAGATCGGGCCGGCGTAGTTGACGCCGTAGGTGAAGTGCTGGCGATCACGGCTGTAATTGCGGATGTAGTAATCGACGCCGGACTTGACCATCTTGTCATCGTAAAGCCCGCAGACCTGCAGCGCGTAGACTGCCGCTGCGGTGCGGGAGGCCCCGGGTTGTCCACCTTTGGCTTGATAGGTGAACCCGCCCGAATCGTGGTGGCAGGCGCGGATGTAACTGATCGCGCGGTCGATGGTTTCCTGCGGCACATCGATCCCACTATTTTTGGCGACCCGCAATGCGACCACCTGCAGGACCGAAACCGACACATCGGCATCGCCAGGTTTGGGATTGTATCGCCAGCCGCCTTCCTTGCTCTGGGAGCCGATGATCAGCTTGACCGCACGTTCCAGACGCGGGCGAACCGTTTCGTCTCGCGTCATGCCGTACAACTCGCCGAGTGCCAGCGTCGCGATCCCGTGTCCGTACATGTTATGCGAACCTGCGGCGGCGGCGATGTAGCCGTCGGGACGCACGCAGTTAAGTAGAAAATCGGAACCGCGCTTGACGACCGCCCCGTATTCGCCTTCGCCGGGCAAATGCCCTGTGGACATGAAAGCCAGCAGCACATACGCGGTGATAGCGGCGGCGTGATTGTTGTCACCTTCGGCCCACGAACCGTTGGGCTTCTGGCTCGATGCCAGAAACTTCAGCCCGCCCTTGATCATCTGC
The DNA here is from genome assembly GCA_041740275.1 of Phycisphaerae bacterium. GTDB lineage: Bacteria > Planctomycetota > Phycisphaerae > Tepidisphaerales > Tepidisphaeraceae > BPJO01. The sequence goes on along the minus strand of JBGSMH010000226.1, from coordinate 285 downwards.
TCCGTGCGTTCGTCGACCACCACATCATCGGCACCGCTTTTGGCCTTTACAGGCTCGGCAGCCATGACCATGCCCGGCGACGATAGAACCGATGCCGCGAGCGCACTGAGGATAAACTTCTTGATCGTCATGGACATCGGTTCACCTCTTATTTGGGCTTCGATTGATCGGCCAACGACTTGAGATATCGCTCGATCTCTGGGCCAAACTCTTCGGGGTATTTTTCGGTCTGCGACTGCATGATCGCCTGACGATCACGCTGGGGCAGACCAATGTAGGCACTGC
>JBGSMH010000225.1:0-9564 GCA_041740275.1 Phycisphaerae bacterium | reverse complement strand
GCGGCGAAAAATCGCGTCAGCAATATGGAGGTGAGGTTTGTGGAAGAGACCGACCCTCTTCGGCAGGCACTTTTGGAGATGTATGCATCGATCGCTCTTGATACACGCCATAACAGCTTCGAGAATCACTGAAGGTCGGACAACCAAACGCTGCAACGGACCAGCCCCGCGTTGAGCGTTCCGGTAAGCTGAGAGTCGGTCGGCGCGGTGCAGGCCGTTGAACTATGGTTCGTTATCCGGCTGGAAGACGGCGGCTCGGCGGTCGCGGTCGGTTGTGCAAAGGGACAGCAATGGCCAACACACAAGCGGTCAGCGAGACTTGCGAGAACTGCGGCCGAGTAATCGGCCGGTTGGAGACACCTCACGTCCACGGTGATCATGTCGTGTGCGCCGAGTGCCTCGCACGATTGACGCCTCCATCACGACCGCCTCCCGCACCGATTCCAGCAATTGCCCGACCAACTCCCGCTCCATCCGGTTCTGTACCGCATGCGCGACCGGACCACACTAAATGGCTCTGGATTGGCGGCGTGCTTCTCATCATGGCTGGGTTAGGCAGCTTTCGCGGATTTCCGGACTTGCTTGCAGCTCCGTTTCTAGTCATTGCAGGCGCGCTGCTCCTTCCACCGATCTGGTCGCAGGTGGCAAAGAAGTGCCCTAGCGTCAGCAAGCAGTCAACTCTTGTTCGCACGGCAGCCTGCATATTGGCTTTCGCGATGGTCGGATTGGTGATACCAAAAACGCCGCCTCAATCGTCTTCGTCCACGCCGTCGCCGCAAAGCAGTTCCAGCTCAAATTTGCCGCGTGTCGAGACTCGCGAAGACCGCATCAAGAAAGCTTTCAGCGGATGGGATGGTTCGCACCGCAGCGTGACGAAAGCCATCAAGGACTCGATGAATGATCCATCGTCGTATGAGCATGTGGAAACGACCTATTGGGATCAGGGCAACTACCTAATTGTTCGCACTACGTTCCGTGGGAAGAACGCCTTCGGCGGAGTCGTGAAGAACTGGATTAAAGTGAAAGTCGATCTGGATGGAAATGTACTGCAAGTCATCGAGCAGGGGCCGTGATCATTTGCGGCCATCCAGCCAGCCAGATAATCCGCCGATTCGCTGGACCGGGCCCGCGTCAACCGGAGCTTCAAAAACTGCCGAGTTGATCTCCGTGCTCTCTGACTTCGTCGAGCTCTCTTCGAGCCTGAGCCTCAGAGCCGAAGGCAGCCGAGTCGTGCCTCTGTGGCAAAATTCGTTTTCCATCACCGAACCGCCCGAATCGCACGCCGACGTAGGTTTTCGAGTACAATTCCCGCCCTCGTGAAAGAAGTGGACGATCCAACAACCCCAGCCGAACCTGCCGCCGACGATGCAAATCTGTCGGAGGATGGGGATTTGCGGGAGTTTAAGTTCAAACTGGGCAAGAACCTCACCCGGCGGCTGGATCAATATCTCGTCGATCGCATCGGCTATCTGTCGCGGAACGAAGTCCAGCGGCTGATCACCGACGGACTGGTCAAACTCAACGGCAAGCCGACCAAATCGTCTGTAAAACCCCGCGAAAACGATATTGTCGAGGTCTCGGCACCGTTGCAGAAGATTGAGCAGCTTGTCCCCGAAGAAATGCCGCTGGAAGTGCTGTACGAGGACGATTACATGCTGGCGCTGAACAAGGCCGCCAATGTCGTGGTCCATCCGGCGCGAGGGCAATGGACTGGGACGCTGGTCAATGGACTGGCGTGGTACGGGAACAAATGGAGCCAGGTCAACGGGAATTGGCGGCCGGGGATTTTGCACCGGCTGGACCGAAATACGACGGGCGTGATTCTGATCGCCAAAGCCGACGAAGCCCACTGGCGGCTGGCGCGGCAGTTTGAAAATCGCACGATCCAGAAGACCTATGTCGCGATGTGCCACGGCATCCCGCAACTGTCCGCCGACGTGATTAACATGCCCATCGGACAGGACCGCTACATCCGCGAGCGGCAGGCGGTCCGCAAAATCGAGAACGGCGGGCGCGAGGCGATCACCAAGTATGAGGTCAAACAGGCGATCACCACGCCGGCCGGGCAAACCAGGTTTCAGTTCCAGCGCAGCAACTTCACCAACGACCACCACTACCGCATGCCCAGTGGCAACTTCAGCCTGATCAAACTGACACCCAAGACCGGCAGGACGCACCAGTTGCGCGTGCATTTGTCGCACATCGGCCACCCGATCATCGGCGACACCATGTACGGCGGGCAGATCGTCAACCAGATCGATGGCAAAACGGAGGGTGAGCAAACGCCTCTGGTTTTCGCCCGACAGGCGTTACACGCCTTTGAAATCACCTTTACGCACCCGATTTCGCTCGAACCGATGACGCTGAGCGCCCCCCTGCCGCTGGACATGCGCAGACTGTGGGCGCTGATAAAACAGACCGCCGGGGATGAAACTGCCGATGAATCGTCTACAATAAGTCTGGATTGACGCCGTTTGAGCTTATACGAGGTACCCATGAACACGCTCCCCCTTGCGATCGGCATGCCCGGTCCGTTTGAACTTATCCTGTTGACAGGACTGGGTTTACTGTTCTTTGGCAAACGTCTCCCCGACGTCGGCCGGAGCATCGGTCAGACGATCGTACAGTTCAAGAAAGGCCTGAGCGAGGTCAACGCCGAGGTCGATAAAGCCGCCGACGACAAGCCGAAGCTGAAGGATGAGACCAAATCGGTTTGAAGTTTGGCGTTTGAAGTTGCCCCATGCATAGTCGCACGCCCCCTCGTAACCGGTTGGCCAAGGTTTTGCCTGAAGAATGGCGAAAGATGCTGGTCGATCGCGGGTGTCCGAAGCGAAAATATACCGCCGTCTGTCGCGCCACGCTGGTCGGCGGCCGGGTGATCGAAGACCTCATCATCGAAGAAGGCTGGATCATCGCCCTGTCCAAAGCCGGGCTGGGCGGGACATTCGAAGAGCGTATCGACTTCGATCCTCGCATTATTAACGAACTGGAATTGAAGCAGGTTGTTTAGCCCGCGTCGCTATTCGCCTTCTTCTTTGTGCGGATCAGTCGGAATCGGCGGCAGCGCATCGAACTCCACACCCGCGTAAACCTCGGCGACAAGAACCGAAATCGAGACGCTCTCGATCGGAACCTGCGCTTCCAGTCCGATCCAAGAACGAAATGCCCACGAGCCATCATTCCGCCGACAGAATGTTTCGATGCGGGCTTCGTCGGAGGCGATCAGGATGTATTCCTCGAGCGAGTCGAGCGCGCGATAGTACTGAAATTTCTTCGTTCGGTCGTACGTCTGGGTAGAAGGCGAGAGCACTTCGATGACGACGGTGGGGTTGGTGATCGCCTCGGACTGCCCCGCGCGCGGGTCGATCTGCGGCTCGCCGCACACGATCGTGATATCGGGGTAGACGAAGCGCGATTGCGAACGGATGGACACTTTCAAATCCGACCCGTGCGGCTGGCACGGTTTGCCCCGCAACGCCATTCCAATCGCGATCAGCGCGTTGGACGCGATCCGCGAGTGCTTCACGCTCCCGCCGGCCATCGCGAGGATCTCACCATCGTGATACTCGTGTCGAATATCCGACGCTCGCTCCTGATCGAGGTATTCCGCGACCGAAAAATGAATTTTTTCAAGCGGGACTGACATCGCCAATTAGTATACCGATCAACCCCGTAATTTTGCCAGACGCATCACTCGCCTTTGATCGTCCAATAGTTGACCCGATCCAGGCTTTTGAGCTTGTAGGTTTGCTGCCCGTCGGCCGATTCGTAGCGGGTCATCACGTTCTGCCGATCGGTGGCGAACCAGTACGTCCCGGAAAGTTTGCCATCGATACTGAGTTCCAGCTTGTGCGACCCATCTTCAGCGCCCGCATATTTCACTTGCGCCGCGGCCGGATCGGCGGGTGTGGCGCGGTTGTTTTTTTGGTCGGGCAAGATGGACAGATCAACCGTCGGTTTATTGGCAAAATCATACCCGCGCAACCAGACCGGCAAACTGTTGTACGCGACCAACGGCGTCCTGGCGTCCGGTGCCGACACCGACTTTTCAACGCGGCCGGCTTCGGGCATGTAGCTGAAACCGAAATATTTGTACTGATCGCCACCCCGCGGCGTCGGGTGCAGCAGGAACTGCTTGAAACTGGCCCCGCAAAACTCCTGACTACCCATGTCCAGCCGGGTAAGCTTCAGGTCAGCGACTGTCAAGTGCGATGTTGTCGCATACTTATAGTCGTAATTTGGGGTCGGAATGACTTCGATCTGGTTGTGCTTAAACACCTCCTGCGTCTCGGTGCTCTTGTCGGCCTTGGTCCAGGTCTTGGTATCGTGCTGCTCTTTATTGGTGAAAAATACGGCTTCATAGGCGCGTGGCTTGCCATAGACAACGCGGGTGGCGTCGTAAGTCGCTCTTTCGACCAGGCCGTCATGCCAGACGGGGTCTGATTTCCAATCCTGCGCAGTCGCCAGTGAAGAAATCGACAACAAAGAAGCCGCGATAAGTGTTTTCAGCATGGACATCGGTATAACCTCTCTCAGGATTGAGGGACAGGATTGTAGGCCAAGCAAAGGACGATCATGAAGGCACTTTTCATCGGCGGGACGGGATTGATCAGTCAGGCGTGTACGCGGCGGGCGAGTGAGCGGGGGATCGATCTATACCTGCTGAATCGCGGGAAGCGCGAATTGTCACTGCCGGACTCGATCAAGACGATTGAGGCCGATATTCGGGACACGGATCAGGTCCGCAGCGCGATCGGCGATCAGACTTTTGATGTGGTCGCCAACTTCATCGCGTTCAATGAGGCCGACATCGAGCGCGATCTGGACCTGTTTCGCGATCGCTGTGGGCAGTATGTTTTTGTGTCCAGCGCATCGGCGTACCAGAAGCCGGTTCGCAATCATCTGATCACCGAACAAACGCCGTTGGAAAATCCGTTCTGGAAATATAGTCGCGACAAAATCGCCTGCGAAAATCGGCTGATGCGCGCCCACCGTGACGACGGTTTCCCGGTCACGATCGTCCGGCCATCCCTGACCATCGGCGACGGGATGTTGCCGCATGTGCTGTGGTATTGGTCAAAGCCTTGGACGATCGCAAATCGCATCCTCCAGAACAGATCGATCATCGTCCCCGGCGACGGGACCAGTTTGTGGGTCATCACGCATAACACTGATTTTGCCAAAGGCTTTGTCGGGCTGCTTGGCAACCCGCGTGCCATCGGCGAGGCCTTTCACATCACCACCGACGAGGTCAGCAACTGGGACCAGATTTATCTGTCGCTCGGACGCGTGCTGGGGACGACGCCGCGATTGGTACATATCGCCAGCGATTGGTTGATCCGGTTTGATCCGGCGGTCGAAGGCTCGCTGATCGGGGATAAATCGTGCAGCGTGGCGTTTGATAACAGCAAGATCAAATCAGTCGTGCCCGACTATCAGGCAACCGTTTCGCTCGAAGAAACGACCAGTAGGTGCGTGGATTGGTTCCGGACGGATGCGTCGCGTCAACAGGTCGATCCCGTCGCCGATACCAAGACGGATGAGGCGATCAAACGCTACGAGGCGTGCTGGTAAAACGACCCTCGATCCGTCACCCACCCGAACCGACAAGCTGACGTTCATACAACTGTTTGTACGTTTCACACGACCGTAGAAGTTCGTCGTGTTTGCCCTGCCCGACGATTCGTCCCTGCTCCATCACCACGATCGAATCGGCGGCCAGGATCGTGCTGAAACGGTGCGCGATCACGAACGTCGTTCGCTCATGCATCAGTCGCTCGATCGCCTGCTGGATCAGGTGTTCGCTTTCGGCGTCGACCTGGCTGGTGGCCTCATCAAGCACGAGGATCGGGCTGTTGCGGAGAATGGCCCGGGCGATATTCAGACGCTGTTTTTGCCCGCCCGACAGTTGCCCGCCTAAGCCGTCGAGAGAGGTGTCATAGCCTTGGGGCTTTTGGATGATGAACTCGTGCGCAAATGCCTGCTTGGCGGCGGCTTCGATGCGGTCGCGGGGAATGTCCGTCCTGCCGTACGCTATGTTGTCGGCGATCGTGCCGGGGAAGATCACCGGGTCCTGGGTGACGATCGCGATCTGCTGCCGCAAACCTGCGAGCGATGCCTCACGAATATCCAGCCCATCAACCACGATCCTTCCGCGGGTCGGATCATAAAATCGCGGCAACAGTGCCAGCAGCGTGGTTTTGCCCGATCCGTTTCGGCCAACGATCGCGACCGATTGTCCTTTTTTGACGGTGAGCGACACCTCATCGACCGCCAGATGATTGGTGTTGGGATATTGAAAACAGACGCCTTCGAAAACGATGTCGCGATCGAAACCGGTGACCGGTTTGCCTTCCCCGCTTCGATCGCGACGGGTTTCGACGGGCATGTCGAGCAGTTCAAACAGTCGCGACGACGCGGCATTGGACCGTTGCAGCACGTTGTTCAGTTTGCTCACCCGGCGGAGCGATTCGCCGATACCGACCAGACACGCCAGCAGCACCAGAAAGCCGCTCTTATCAAGCGATTTATCTTCAAAAATCAGGTACGACGCCACGATCAGCACGCAGCCAATCGCAAGCATCCCCAGCGTTTCCAGCGTCGGCGTGCTGAAGGCCTCATATCGCGCCATCTTTACCTGGTCACGCTGAAGCGAATCCATGATCTTGCCGTAGCGGACGTTTTCGTATTCTTCTGCCGTCGCGCTTTTGACCACGCGAACGCCGACCAATGTGCCTTCGATCTGCCCGAGCATCGTGGAACTGGTCTGGAGCGCTGCGCGGGAGGCTCGGCGGACGTTGGTGCCGAACTTTTTGATCACTGCCGCCATCGCTGGGGCAAAAATGATGATGAACAGGGTCAGACGCCAGTCGATGATCGCCGCCAGTAACAGCGCAAAACCGGCCTTGATCGGTTCTGCGATGGCCTGTCCGAGGACGGTTTTGAACCCATCCTGCAACGCCTGTGAATCCCCCACCAGTCGGCTGGTGACGTCACTGGTCCCATGCTTGCCAAAATACCCCAGCGGCATGCGCAGCACATGGTCGTAGAGCGTCTTGCGGATGTCGTTGATCGCACTGATCGCGCTCTTGTCGGACAGATACTCATGACAGAACCGGAATATGCTCCCGCCGATCGCCAGCACCGTGATGATGCCGAACATGAACGTGATCGTGTAAAGCGGCCGCACCGGTACATACGCGATCGCACCCTCGGCCAGACGCCACTGCAGCGGCACTTCGCCGTCTTGGTACGTCGCGACCTGTGTTTCGACCCAGTGATGGATCGTCTCACCATCGGCCAGCGTTTTGGCGATCGGGTACATCGCCGACAGGCCGAGGGTGAAAATCAACCCCGATAAGAACGCCGATACGATCGCGACAACGACCTGCGGCTTATAGGGCGATAAAAACCCACACGCCCGCCAAAAATGACGGTTGCGGGAGGGCTTTTTTGCGGGTTGCGGGATTGGGTGATCGGGTTGAGTCACGAGAGGTGGCTATTTCCTAACTTTGAAAGCATTTTCCAAACCGTCGCAGGCTCTTAAAATAAACGCCCGCAATTTACAAAAGCCGGGTCGCTCTGTAAATTACTTTCAGAGCGATGCAGCCTTCGGACTTCCAATCAGACGCATCCGGTCGCGTGATCCGCACGTTGACAGGGTATTGGGCTTTTGTTCCCAGCCCGCTGCCGCCACGGATCGATTACGATGATAAGCTGACACTGCTTCTATCCCAAGCCGACGCCGCATTGAGCGAATTATCGGGCTTGGGAAGGTACCTGCCCAATCCTGATTTGCTCATCGCGCCCTACGTTCGTCGTGAGGCAGTTTCGTCCAGCCGGATCGAGGGGACACAGGCGGATCTGTCTGATCTGCTTCTGGACGAAATCGAACCCAAACACACGCCGGCCGGCAGTGATGTGCTGGAAGTGCGAAACTACGTCACGGCATTGAATCGCGGGATCGCATTGCTCGAGAAGTTGCCACTGGCGACGCGACTGGTTCGTCATTTGCACGAAACACTCATGGCTGGCGTTCGTGGGCAGGAAAAGACGCCCGGCGAGTTTCGACGCAGCCAAAACTGGATCGGTCCGCCCGGTTCCACTCTCGCCAGCGCGATTTATGTCCCCCCGCCGCCCGATCTGGAGATGGCTGACTGCCTGACGCACTGGGAGCGATTCATCCATCAGCGCGACACGATGCCCGATCTGATCCAGTGCGCACTGATTCACCAGCAATTTGAATCGATCCACCCCTTCCTCGACGGCAACGGGCGAATCGGGCGGCTGTTGGTCACGCTTTTCCTGATCGAGCGACGCCGATTGAGCAAGCCGCTGCTCTATCTATCGAGCTATATCGAACAGCACAAGCACGACTATTACGCATTGCTGCAACGTGTCTGCACGCATGGCGATTGGGATGCGTGGCTGCGCTTTTTCCTCACCGCCGTTCGGGATACCGCGCGATCGGCCGTCGCTCAGAGTGATTCGATCATCAAGCTGCGTGATCGCTTCCGTCAAAAGCTGGGCAAGCATCATCGAGCGATCGCGCTGCTCGATGAGTTATTCATCAACCCGTACACCAGTGTCGCCACCGCAGCCAGTCGGCTGGGCGTCACCGCACCCACTGCCACAAAGGTGATACAGCAGCTTGTAAAGGACGGGATGCTCAAAGAATCGACCGGACGCGAATGGGGGCGGGTGTGGCTGGCCAGGCCCATCCTTGACGAGATCATGGATTTGACTCCAATTCAATCTGCAACCCCATAACACTTATGCAAATTCCTCTCTCCCAACCCGACATCACCCAACGCGAGATCGACGCGGTCGTGGATGTGATGCAGTCCAACACCCTCTCGATCGGGCCGCGTATTGTTGAGTTTGAGAACAAGGTCGCGGCGCTGGCCAACCGTCGGCACGCGATCGGCGTCTCTTCCGGCACCGCCGGACTGCACGCTTGCATGGTCGCGGCAGGCATTGGTCCGGGAGATGAGGTCATCACTACGCCGTTTAGCTTTGTCGCCAGCGCCAATTGCATTCTCTACGTCGGTGCCAAGCCGGTGTTTGTCGATATCGACACCAAGACGCTCAATATCGACATCTCCAAGGTCGAATCGGCCATCACGCCAAAGACCAAGGCGATTGTTGCAGTCGAAACGTTCGGACATCCCGGCGGCATGATCGAACTCGAACAGATCGCCCAACGCAACGAACTGATCTTCATCGAAGATTGCTGCGAAGGCTTTGGCGGGCGCGTCGTCACCAGCACCGGCGAACGCCCCATCGGCAACTTCGGCAGAGCCGGGGTGTTTGCCTTCTATCCCAACAAACAAATCACAACCGGCGAAGGCGGGATGATCGTCACCGACGACGATCGATTCGCCGATGTCTGTCGCGCCCTGCGCAATCAAGGCCGCGAAGGCATGTCGTGGCTGGCACATCAGCGACTTGGTTACAACTATCGCCTCTCCGAAATCCAGGCCGCCATCGGCTCGGTGCAGTGTGATCGCCTGCCCGAAATCCTCGAAAATCGACGCCGGGTCGCGCAGATGTACATGGAACGAC
>JBGSMH010000224.1:0-2953 GCA_041740275.1 Phycisphaerae bacterium | reverse complement strand
TGCCGCCCGATTTCGGTCGTATACCACCCCGCCAGCGTCGCGATCCAGCCGATGAATCAGCCCCACCCGCGCGCTGGGGCGTTTCTCCCACATGTACTGTCGGATCACCGCCAGCACGGTCGGGCGACGCTCCCCCTTCTGCGTGCTGCTGAGCAGACCGGCGGGCTTATCGATGACGATCAGGCTGTCATCCTCAAATACGATCGGCGGCAATTGGCGCGCGGCGGGCTTCTCAACCTTCAGCGGATCAATCTCGATCTTGTCGTCCGGCACGGTAGGCAGGCGACCGATCTTGACGATCTGGCCATTGACGCGAACCTGCCCACGCGAAAGCAATTGGCGCAACGTCGTCCGCGAGCTTTGCGGGCGCAAAACCGCCAGTGCGTCGATGAGCAGCTTAACCTGCGGGATTTCGTCCATCTGTGACAGTCTCGCCTAAACCGCAAGAATTGTCGCTCGCTTGTGTCGGTCGGTCGTCAACTACCCACCAAAATTGCGGGGATTAAGGAACAAATTGTCATGTCCCGGGATAATCACGTCGGCGATTTCGTAGACTTCCTGGAGCGATTCTTTGGCCTGCTCCAGATTGAAACACCCCGGCAACACCTGACCGGCCAGCAGATGCTCGTGCGTCGCGACTGCATCGGAGGCGATCAAGATCGATTGCGTCGGCGAGCTGATCAGCAGCCCGCAAGTTCCGGCAGTAAACCCGAACAGCGGGAACAGATCGACCTGTCTGGCGATCTTGTCGTCGGCGGGTTTGAATCGTCCGAGTTGATCCAATTCCCGCTGTACGGTGGCGCGGGTGTCGGCGTCGTCGGCCTCTTCCTGAATCGATTCGAGGTAGCTGATCGTGGCGGAAATTTCGGTCTCGTGCATCAGACGTGTGGCTTTGGTAAACGCATCGGTCCCGCCACGATGGGCAGGCCGGGCGTTGGTGATAAAAACGGTGTCGATCGCGTCGGGACGCAGACCGGTCCGCTCAAAAAGCCGCGCCGCGATGATCGGGCCGGGCAAACCCGGATCGATCAGGATGTTGCGCTTGTCCGTGCGCACCAGCGTACACGTCGCGTGCGGCGTTCGCAGCGGCTCGGTTTCCTTCCAGAGCAAATTGCGGGATAACGTACCTATGCTGATGACCTCAACGCGGACTTGTGACATGCCCCAAGCGTATGGCGATCGACGATTCGTGGCAACGGTGCTGATGCTGCTCCTGCTGATCGGCGGGTGCGCCAATCACCCCAAAGGCCAGATCGCCTACGAGCGCGTCACCGGCTGGGCGTGGCATGATATCACCGGCAGGCAGATCGAAACCGAACACTACATCATCTATACGACGCTGACCGACGATGCCCAGGTGCAGCGGTTTGCGCGTGTGATGGAAGCGGCACATACCAAGTACACCGAACTGGCACCCGGCGTGGAAAAGTTCGATCGCCAGTTGCCGCTATTTGTCTTTGCGACCTACAACGAGTGGGCCCGGTACACGATCGCCACCACCGGCAAGGATGCCGATGCATATTTATCCGTGATGAACGGGGGATACGCGGTGAAGGATCAGTTTGTGTGTTGGGTCAGCAATGAAACCGACGCGTTGACGACCGCCGCCCATGAGGGGTTCCATCAGTTTGTGGCCCGGCATTTCCGCACGCGGATTCCGCCGACGCTGGAGGAAGGGCTCGCGTCCACATTTGAGTCGGTATCGGTCGGAAAAGAGGCCGTGACGTTCGATCAGGTGAGGAATCATCGTCGCCAGACCGCCTTGCGAGAGGCGATCGACGGGGATTATCTGATCCCGCTGGAGACGCTGGTGATGATCCATGCCGGCGACCTGCGCGACCGCGATCCCCGGCTGCGCGAAGGCTATTACGCCCAAGCCTGGGCATTGGCGGTGATGTTGCGGACGGATCCGACCTATCGCGACGCCACCCTCAACATGCTCCGCGTCGCCGCCAGCGGAAATACGACCATGGAAATCGGTCGAAATGATGGTTCGCAGATGTATTATCCGAGTCGCGTCAAACCGTTTTTGCAGCACTATGTCGCCCCGGACTGGGCGCGACTGGAGGCCGACTATGCCAAGGCTATTCAGCAGCTTTCTGCGAAGGATGAGCCGCTGAACAATCTTTAGTCGGATGGGCCTGGGTGAAATGAGCGATTTTTTACCTGTTGTGAAGGGAAATTTGTTTGGCGTGCGCGGAATCACCCGCTATAAACTCCAATATGGTTCAGACCGCTACAGAATGCTGTCGCCGACACTGCTATTTTGGCGGGCGGGTGCAGGGCGTCGGGTTTCGGTACACCACTCGCAATATCGCGATCAATTTTGATGTGACCGGCTACGTTCGTAACCTCAACGACGGCCGGGTCGAATTGGTCGCCGAAGGACCAGGCAAAGAGGTCGATGGCTTTGTCCGATCGATCGTTGAACGAATGGGGCCTTACATCCAACGGGTTGATGATCGTGAAGAACCCGCATCCGGCGAATACGCCCAATTCATCATCGGCCGCTGAACAAGCGACACCCTCATCCCACCGCTCTCATACCGACGTTCAATTGCCCGCGTACAAGCTGCCGCCTTCGATCGTCTTCAAAGTCAGGCAGCACCCTCATCCACGCCATAGATCACGACTTCATCAACGACCCGCTGATCCATTCCGTGTTCGAGCAGGCATTGGGTCTGGTCCTGCGGCCGATGCAGGTTCCTGCGCCGCGGACGGCCGGGCATCGCAACATGCCACGCCCCACAGCCGAGCCGACGCGGGTCCGAGAAAAACGTTCGTCAACGTTACCTACGCACGATCCAGCCGCGCCGCGACCTTCTTCGCCTCGGCGGGGAGTCCCGCCGCCTTGGACGGGCGGGATTCGGCCCGGGCGGCGCGGTTCCATTCCTTGGAATGACGCGGCCATTCCTGGGCGAGGCGGTCGTATTCCCCGGCCGCATGCCGCGCC
>JBGSMH010000223.1:0-2406 GCA_041740275.1 Phycisphaerae bacterium | reverse complement strand
ACACCCCGCCGGGCGGGGCGTTCTTGATGACGAGGTTGAATCGGACCTCCTCGAACAGCCGAACATAGGTCGGTTTGTAGACCCAGGGCATGATCGTCAACTGGCTGAACGTCGCCGACGGGCTGACGGCGGCGAAGGTTTGCAGAACGACGGTATTGAGCGATCTGGGCAGGCTGGGCGTGGGTAGGCCGGAAAGCAGCAGATCAAACCGCTCAATCCCGATCGACGCCAGCGTCGCGGGCAAATCGGCCACATCCGCGACCACCACCTCGGCCTGCGGAACCGCGTAGCGCAAATGCCGTGCGAAACCGGCGTCGATCTCGATCGCGATCAGCCGACTTTCCGGGTGCATCCGACGCGATACCTCACGCGTCACCGCGCCGGTGCCGGCCCCGAGTTCGATGATCACCTGCGGCGTGGCCGGATCGACCGGCACGCACATCGCCCGCGCCAGCGCCCGGCTCGATGGGGCAAAACTCGCCACACGCTTCCCGTGTTTGATGAATTTGCGGAGAAACAGCAGTTTCTCCGGCTTGATCGTCTCGGTTTCCGTCGCGGTCATCGTCATGCGCGGCATCCTTTCCGTGTTTCGTTCGCGTAAAGCTAACGTTCACACATTTTGCCCCGCATTGGCTTTGCGCTTGGATAAGGTTTTATTGCGCTGGAATCTCAGCCGCGAAAAATGAGCTTGACATATTCCTATGTGGGTATATTATTTCTCCGCATGGCACGGCTCGCGACCACATTCGATGTCTTTAACGCCCTGGCAGAACCGGCCAGGCGAGACATCCTCTCGCTTCTGGCCCGAGGCGAGCAGGCGGTGAACGCGATTGTCGAAACACTGCGTCTCACGCAGCCGTCGGTCAGCAAGCATTTGCGTGTGCTTGCGACGGTACGGCTGGTCAATGTCCGGCAGATGGGTCGCCAGCGGGTTTACGCGGTGAACGTCGACACGCTTCGGCCGATCGTGGATTGGGTCGGGCAGTTTGATGCTTTGTGGGAGAAGCAACTGACCGGCATCAAAGCCGCCGCCGAAGCCAAAGCCCGAGCCAGCCGTGCCAAACAAGCCCGTGACGCACAAAATACTTAATCACACAAACACAGGAGCACCATGAGCACTCTCGATTTTTCGGATCTGAAACTGGAGATCAAGAAGCAGACGTCGATCGACGCCTCGCCGGAACTGGTCTTTGAAGCGATGCTGGAAGAGATCACCCAAGGCATGGATCGAATGCACGACCAGCCCTTGAAGCTGCGACTTGAGGCGTGGCCCGGCGGGCGATATTTCCGCGATCTGGGCAACAACACCGGCCACCTCTGGGGCCATGTGCAGGTCATCAAGCCACCCAAACTGCTTGAAATCAGCGGCCCGCTCTTCATGAGCAGCCCGGCGTTCAATCATGTGCAGTATCGCATCGTCGCCGAGGGAAGCGGCTCGACGTTGTCGATCACCCATCGCGGCTTTGGATGGATCGATCCGGAGTATCGCAAGGGCGTCGATGACGGCTGGCAACAGGAACTGGAATGCATCAAGCAATCGGCCGAACGCCGACGCAGCGTGTGAACAATCAACCTTTCTTACTACGAGGATTTCAGAATGACCCGACTCACCTATGCCCAATTGTTTATCGAAGAACTCGACGCCGAAGCCGAGACGACTCGGCGGTTTCTCGCCCGCGTCCCGGCAGACCAACTAACCTGGCGGCCTCACGAAAAATCCAACACCGCCGGTACGCTCGCGCTGCACATCGCCAAAGCGATCGGCGGAATATCAAACATGGCCATCGTCAGCGAGTTTGCGATGGATCAAGGCGGACCCCAGTTCGAACAACCCACGTCGCTTGAGCAAATCCTGAGTGAGTTCGACAAAGGCGTCGCCTTGGCGCGCCAGCGACTTGCCTCCGTGACGGATGAGGAATACGACTCGAAATGGACACTGACGATGGCGGGTAAGCCGATGCTGACCATGCTCAGGCGGCAGATGGTCCGGGCATTGATGTTCAATCACATCTATCAGCACCGCGGCCAGTTCGGCGTCTACCTGCGACTGATGGGCGTGAACGTCCCCTACTCCTACGGCCCCAGCGCCGACGAAATGCCGCCGATGTTCGCATAGCGCAAACTGTGCGAAAAAACGTAGAGCTCACGATGTCACGAAGGCGTCACGAAGAGGCACGAAGAAGGCTTAGTTCGGAGTGTGGGTGTCTCTGGACGCACGCCGTCCGACGCCTTCACGAATCACGAACCACGAATCACGAACCACGATGGGTCTGCCAAATCTTCGGTCTCGGGTATGATATGTTGATTCCGGTTTGGATGCCGGGAAAGGAAATAGCCATGGATCGGCTCGGAAAGATCGATGTGGACGAACTTCAGCGGCGGATGCGGGCGGCGTATGAGCAGACG
>JBGSMH010000222.1:0-2369 GCA_041740275.1 Phycisphaerae bacterium | reverse complement strand
GACCACCAATCCGCTTGGGGTGATCGGAGTTGGTAAAGCCGGAAGCTTTCAGGCACGGTAAGGGGCAAGTGCTTTCAGTATCAAGCAACGCCCCAAAATAGCAGTAAATCGCAACGAAAAACGCCTTGGCTTTTCTATAAGCCAAGGCGTTTTCATTACTTACATGAAATGGGCGATACGGGGCTCGAACCTGTGACCTCTAGCGTGTCATCCGCCCACTTTGTCACTCTCAATTTGCCGAAATCACCTAGAAAAGCAAACATATCCCAGCGATACGAGCGCGCCAAGCATGATTTTCGTTTACGCTCAATTTGCTGGAGTTGCGCGCGATTTCAATCGGAAATGCGTAGTACTACGCATCTATAGAATCGGTTGAATACAGCAGCCCTTGTCACATTCGTTAAGTCCCGCTACCACGATAAGCACGTGCGCAACATCAACTCCAAGCGTGTTTGGTGCGACGAAATCTGGTCGTTCGTCGGGATGAAGGAAAAAGAGCGTACCACAGGAACGCCAAGGCGAGTTCGGCGTTCGCAGCGTGTGGACGTGGACGGTGCTGGACGCCGTTTCAAAGCTGATGGTGTCCTACATGGTTGGCTTCGCGATGTCGGCTACCCGGTCTCGTCCTCAATAACACTTTTGGAACTTTCAGCGGCAGTGTATCGCGGTGCATGTGGTGATGGGACCGTAGAACGCCGGTACTGGCGGCATCGACGAGGCAGCCATTCTGTCCCAGTCGATGCCGCCGACCGCCCGGCATTAGTACCAGACCCTATCCGGCCGAACCTCAAACCCAACCAAACGATCTCGATCGGTGTGGTACCACGGTTCCTCATCGGGATTGTCTGAACCATCACCGTTCATCATTTCCTCCATGAGGTTGATGTAGGTGGTCATCGCCGACTCAAGGCGATCCGCCTTCACCAGGTAGTATTGGGTGTCGTACAGCCCTGGGACAATCTCCTCGCCCATCAGGTACCAACACCTTGGGGCTGCAAAGTGAGTCGGATAGCCGCCCGTCGGCACCAGGTGCTGCATAATCGTCCTGTGCGACATGGGTACACCTTTTTCCGTGGATGCACGGTCCAAGGCCAGCAGTACGGCTTTATGAACCATCGTGTTGTACTCAAGGACGCCGCTTGTCATCAGCGGGCCGCCATCGCGGCCTGGGATGTTCATCACGGTCTTGTACGGCGACAGGTCGGTTCCAGGCGGAGGTCCTTTCTCTTGCATAAGCACGAACCGCTCGTGGGCCATTGGTAGCGCCTGACCCTGTGCGTCGACCCGTACGCACGAAAGGATGCGGGCCTTGTTTCCATCCACTTGGAAGGGCACGAGCACCCGGCGAATCGATTCCGGCAGAGACGTGTGTTTTCTTGAGTAGTCCATAGTGATTGAGGGGGTAAAGGGTTTGGGCGAATCAGCAGCGTGCGAGCTATGCTTGTGGACGGTTACCGTGTGGCTGCAGGATGGCTCGGAACGCGGCCCGGTGGCGATCGCCGGTGCGGTGGATCACGTTGACCCAGGACCGGCGTGAGGTCGGGCGGGGCAGTCGCAACATGCGGACTTGGCGCGATTGGCTGTTTGGACAAGGCATAGGATCTCCAATATGGAAAAGGATGGCACGAACTGGTCAGCATCACGGCGATGCACCAGTCGATTTGGGACGTAGAGACGAAGGCTATAAGTAAATTGGCAAAAGCGGGGGAGGAACGGGTTCACGGGGCACGTCGCCTCAGGCGACCAGTGAAGCGACACTCGGCACCGGAAATAGTCCATGCCGAGCCGCTGCATCAGCGGTCGGGGACGGTGCAGCCGTCGAGGACGGCCCGGGTTTGATACACAGACAGACTTTCGGCGACCGATCCGCCCAGTGGGGGCCGCCACACGTGGCTCTCTTCATCAGCAAAAAAGGGGAACAAAGATCGGACTTAGGCCGCCACGTCCGGGCGCATCGCCAGGAATTCGGTCAGTTCCTCCAGCACCACCTCGGCCACCTCCGGCTCACGTTGTTCGAGCCGAGCGAGCATGGGCATGGTGCCTACCCGATCGATCGCCTCATCCGCCGCCTGCAACCGATCCGCATTCACCCGCGGCGGCCGCTGCCTTCGTCGCCGGGGATACGGGGAATCTGAAACCAAAGACATGGGTCCTCCGAAGGTTGTGCGCGCAGCGAAACCGCTCGCCACCGAGGAACGTGGCAATGGGGTTTGCTGCGTACGCTATTTGGGAATGGAACACGAGCCGGGATGGCTCACGGTAGACGTGCGGTGCGACTGCCCATCAATAGAGAATCTTCGAATCCGTTCAGCTTCCTCATCACCTATCATGACGCAGCGGACGCACTTATTTAGGGCATCAACGGGCGC
>JBGSMH010000221.1:0-1911 GCA_041740275.1 Phycisphaerae bacterium | reverse complement strand
CGTCTGCTCATACGCCGCCCGCATCCGCCGCTGAAGTTCGTCCACATCGATCTTTCCGAGCCGATCCATGGCTATTTCCTTTCCCGGCATCCAAACCGGAATCAACATATCATACCCGAGACCGAAGATTTGGCAGACCCGTCGCAATGTGCTTCCTGTCGCAATACCGTCGCCCGCCCAGCGGCGCGGTTGGAAATCTCTCTGTGTGCTCTGACTTCGACGAGATCAGTCGAGTCGCGTGCTCTGCAGCCAATTCGCTTCGAGCAGGTAATCTGAATCTAAACAGCGTTCATTTGCGGCTGCAAAGTATTAGTTGGCAGACCCTTCGGAGCCGCGACAGCGCAAAAACTGCGCCTGAATCTTTAGACAATCCGCCAAGTTGGGTTGACCGGCCAGCGAACCGGGCGTATCAATTGAGATCAATTCGTATCGGTTCAACGCCCGATGCGACTTGAATAATCGATGAAGCGCCTCCGACTTCAATCTCTTTTTGTCCTCACCTCACTCGCCTGCGCGACGGCGGCAGGAATCGGCGCGGATCGAATCGCACCTGTTGCGGCGGCGCAACCGGCACCTGCACCGTCTCCGCTTCCTGAAGTGGTCCGGTCTGTCGTTGCGATTCAGCCGACAAAGAGCCACCGGCACGTTTGGATGGAAGTCACCGCCTATTGCCCGTGCGAAAAATGTTGCGGACCCAACGCCGTCGGACTGACCGCATCGGGCAAGCCGGTCACGCATAATGCGGGTCGATTCGTTGCCGCCGACACGACGGTTTTGCCGTTCGGGTCGGAGTTGCAGATTCCTGGATATCACGGATCGACCGCCGTGCCTGTGCTGGATCGTGGCGGGGCGATCAAGGGCAACAAACTGGATGTCTACTTCCCCAGCCACGAAGAAGCACTGCAATGGGGCCGCCAGTGGTTGCTGGTGACGATCGTTTCCGACTAACCGAAATCGGCGACGCCGAATGAAACACCTGCACAACGCATTCGCGATCCTGCTCCTGTTTGTCATCGGATGCGCGACGCCTGCGACCGATCCGATCGCGCCGGTTGCGATTGATAAACCGATTCCTGATCCGGTGTTGATTCACTGTCCCGGGATCGCCGGTGAGATGCCGATCGACCGGCGATTGGTCAAAGGGCTGATCAAAGGCGGCGTCGCGCCCGAGGCCGAGATCTTCGACTGGACCGGCCCGTATCGCGGGTTTCTGGCGTTGGGCAAACTCGATCGCAACAAACAGCAGGCGAAGATTTTGTCAGACAAGATCGTCGCGATCCGCCGGGACGATCCGCGTACGCCGATCATTCTCACCAGCCATTCGGGCGGGACGGGGATCGCGGTCTGGGCGCTGGAACTGTTGCCGGACGGCGTGAAGATCGATTCGCTGTTGATGCTGGCGTCGGCGTTGTCGCCTGGGTATGACCTCAAGCCCGCGCTGGGGCATGTCGGTCATGCGATATCGCTATATTCTGAACACGACGACATCGTGCTGGGCACCGGCACGCGAACCTTCGGCACGATCGACCGGGTCAAAACCAACGCCGCCGGTATGGTGGGATTTGAAGGGACGTATCCGAATCTGAAGCAAATCCCCTACGACCCCGCGTGGATCAAGATCGGTCATCCCGGCGACCACATCGGATCGCTGGATGATCAGTTCGCGGAGCAGGTGTTGTCGCGCCTCTTGCGCGACAACACCCGCCCAACCGCAAACGAACGTGTGAATCAATAAAGCCCGTCCCAACGCTCGGGTTCTTCTTCCATCGCGCCCGGATCGACTTGCGGGGTCAGTGGCACGGCTCGGATAATGGGCGTAAGGCGCATGGTCGGTGCTGGCCGATCGACGAGCATGACCGCATGCTCGCGCCCCGTCCGCGCGACAGGCCGAACGCCGCGGGTCCGCTCGAT
>JBGSMH010000220.1:0-4089 GCA_041740275.1 Phycisphaerae bacterium | reverse complement strand
AAAATTCGCAAATCACCCATATCCCCACAGTTTCATCCCGATATAACCAACGAAGTATCCCCACGCGATCCCCGCCAGCACATCGCTCGGCCAGTG
This sequence comes from Phycisphaerae bacterium, assembly GCA_041740275.1. Taxonomy (GTDB): domain Bacteria; phylum Planctomycetota; class Phycisphaerae; order Tepidisphaerales; family Tepidisphaeraceae; genus BPJO01. The sequence continues at coordinate 3,993 of JBGSMH010000220.1, read as the reverse complement.
CGCGTCCATCAGGTATCGCAGCACTGAGGTGATGATGCCCAAGCTCCAAAACACCCCCGCCGCCTGCGGGTAGAGAATCGACAGACAGACGCTCAACGCGATCGCACAGGCACTGTGGCTGGACGGAAAACTCTCGCGCCAGTTGGCGTGTTTCAGGCTCGGACCCAAAAACCTGCCCGCGTTTTCGCGATTGGGTCGTACCCGGCCGGTCAGTCGCTTAATTAGATAGACGCTGACGCTGGATGCCAGCACTGTCGCGCAGACCGCCACGGGTTTCTTCCAGTTTCCCGGCTCAAAGGCATAGATTAACGCGGCCGCCACTGCGGTCGCGACGGCTTGGCCGAATTGGGCCAGCCACTGGCTTTCACGCTTGATGTCACCTTTGAAATTAAGCTTCAGAACGACGTTAACGCCGCGCAACTCGATGATCATCAAGATCGCGGCGGCGGTGAACAGGCAGACGATAAGCCAGACATTCATGTGCGAATGGGTGTATGCGATTCATGCCCGCCGATCAAGCGATGCGCCCCGACGAATGACCCAAAGCGTGTAGATCGGCATCCAGATCAGGCAGCGGATCGTCACCGTAAGAATCGTCGCAAAGATGATCGCCAGCAGTCCCAGGTCGGTGGTCATCAACAGGACAACGCCGATCGCCACATTCGCCAGCCCGCCGACGATCGTGCTGATCGCGTAGGCTTTGATCCGGCCCATCCCCAGCAGCACGGATCGCCCGATCGACGCGCTGCCGCCGATGGCGGTGTGGATCATCACCCACGGCAAGATCGCCTGCGTGTCGGATAGCGGATCGCCAAACCACTTGGCAAACAGCCAGCCATCGATCAGGCAGACGACGATCGCACCGATCGCCAAAATCAGCAGCGACACCAATGTCCCGGCGAGGTAGTAGGTCCGCAGATCCGCCCATTTCCGCTCATGAAAAGCGTTGGCGGCATAGGGGAAGAGCACCATCGACAATCCCGATACCATCAGCAGCAACGCACCGTCGATAAAGAGCGTCGGGGCGTAGGCCGCCAGGTCACTGGTGGAGAGACAGGCTTTGATGAGCAACTGGTTCGCCGGTGCGTACAAAAAGTCGGCGAGCTGGGCGAGAACCATCACCGCGCCAGTCGCCAGCAGAAGGCCGGCGTATTTGGCGTTGAATCGGACACTTCGATAGACCCAATCGTTTCTCCTCGCCACAAAATACCGAAGCACGGCATTGAGTAGGCAACTGCACACGAATGCAATTACGACAAATCCGACAATGTCGCTTATGCGTGTAACACCGGGCGGCTGTCTCAACGTGATGAACAACCACGCTAACGGGATCCAAGTCGCCTCGGATATCAACGTTAAGACATTGTCCGTCGCGATCCGTTTCTCGACCTGCAATCGCGCCCCGGCGGTATCGCCGACGATTCGAAAAAAGATCCCCAATGCAAAACCGAAAGCCACCCCATACACTTCCTCCCAAAATCGAACGTCGAACCCTTGCTTGCCAAACGCTATCAAAAACCCAGAGGCTATCAGCAGCATCACGAGAATCGCGAATGGAATCCAACTCAGCGTGATCCCCGTTCGCCACATCATCACATCCGGCGGCGGGTCGGGACGGGTGGGTTGCGCGTAACTCAGCGCCTTATCCGGTGCCGCCTCGACCGGTTCAGTCCGTATCGCCCGCATTTGCGGGAGTAAGGTCACCAGAGCCGGCGCGATGCCGATCGACATGTAGTTCATGACCGAAACCAGCGCCCGCGCCATCGCGAATACTGCGAACGCGCGCTCCCCGTCATAGCGATAAACCAGCCCTGCCGCGATCGCCCAGTTCAGGACGCGCAAACCCTGGACGGCGTAACTGCTAGTCAGTTGTGCGAGGAACCGGCGGGTAAGGCGCTTGGGCATGGCAGGCCTGATCCGTCGCTACGGCGCGGGTTGGGTCGTGCCAAGATAGCCATACTGGTACGCCAGCCCGATCAGACCGGCGATCACCATCAACACGCCCAGGACTTGCCAGATATTCAGTTTCATCGTCGCTCCATCCCGGATCGCTTCAGGCGGCCCGTCGCGATAGTGTAACCGCAGGCGTGGGCAACCGGCCAGCGACCTGCACCGGCGTCGCAACGCGCGTCGCACGCAGAACCATCCCGACCGAAATACATGTCAATAAAATCACGTTCAAATTCACATGCGTCGTCAACGACATCCCCGGATTAATCAGCATCCACGCGTACAAACCGACCCACGTCCAAGCCAGCCATCGCGGACGTTTTTCATCCGCAGGACGCGACAAATCCTCGACTGCAAACAGCACGGCCGGGATCGATAGCAGCAACAGGTCGTAATCAAAATAGAAAGGCATCAGCAGCGGCGCACAGCAGATCGTCGCGGCGATGAGCCGGTCACGCCAAACCCGATCGGTCAATCGCGACCATGCGTGCTGTACATCCGCAGCGTCTCGAATCGTAACTTGCGACCACACCGCCCGCGCCAGCAACGCCGCGACCGCAATAAAGCTGGCCGCAAAAAGCCCTGATGCCAACCAACCCATCTCCCCCGCGTCGCGGCCTTGAATCAGCAATCGCCAAAAGCCCTTGAGCGTCGCGTGACGTTCCCACAGGTAGGCGTGTTCCACCTGCATATAGTGCACGTTTGCCGGCAGACGGTGGAGGTAATCGACCAGTGTGCCGGGAAGCGTCAGTTGTGTCATCAGCACCATCGCCGACCCGACAAAGCACAATCCAACCAATGCACGAATCCCCAGCGAACAAACCAGCACCATCGCGACGACGGCGGCCAGTTGCGGCTTGTATCCGAGCAAGGCACACAACGCACCGGCGAGCAACGCCCGCTTGGCACGCCAGCACATCACCACGCCGCAGAGAATGCACAAGGAGATGAGTGTATTTTGTCCATGGCTAATCGCCTGCACGAACGGCATCGACAGCAGCAACAGAAACGGGACAAGCCCGCTGGTTCTCCAGTCGAGCGGTCGCCCGAGTGTATCGACATCGTCACCGCCGCGTGGGGCGATCATTTTGACCAGCATCACGATCGCCCCGCCGAGCGCGAGGATGTTGAGCATTGTCCAGACCGCCACGCCCTGTTGGAAACTCAGTAGCGAAAGCGGCGCAAAAACCCATGCATAAAACGGCGGGTTCCACCACGGACCAAACTTCTGGGTATCGAAGTTGACATCAATTTCCAGCCCCGCTTCTTTGGCGGTGGCGAGTTGAAACGCCGCGACTTTTTGCAGATCGTACAGTTCGTCGACCCGTCCCTCGCGCACAAACGTGCCGGCGGTGTAGAACGCGAGAAAATCGTGGCCCAACATCTGACGCGTCACAGACTTATGTTCGGGCAGAAAGCCATTGGCGACGAACAGGATGAGCGTGACCATCGCCAGCAAAGCCGACAGTTGCCATAGCCGCCGCCGCATCGGAGCGGGACGCAGAAGGTGCGGAAGCGCGATTGCCATGTATCCGGTTGGATCGGCTTGGCAAGGTCAATCGCTGCACCGCGAATCGTTATCAGACGTGGCGGGATTTTCGATTTGCGATTTTGGATTTGTCGATCGAAGAATCGCGAACCGCCAATCCACTCCTGTCTGCTGTCTCCCCGCTTACATCACCACCGCCACTTTGCCCGTAGCGCCAGACTCCATGACGGCTTCGTGAGCCTTGGCAGTATCGGCTAGGGGAAACTCTTTTCCGACAACGGGCTTCAGCGAGCCGTCTTTGAGTCCGGCGTTGACTGCGGCTAGGGCGTGGAAGACGGCTTTGTCTCCGCCGGACCAGTAGTTGAGTCCAGTGATGACCGCTTCCTTGCCCATGGTGGCGCGGGGATCGATTTCCACGCGTCCGCGGCTGCCGATGACGACGATCCGCCCGCCGAACCCGACGAGCGACAGATCGCGATCAAGATTGACGTTGGCGAGCATCTCGATGACGACATCGACGCCCTTGCCCTGGGTGGCTTCGAGGATCTGCTTTT
>JBGSMH010000219.1:0-2780 GCA_041740275.1 Phycisphaerae bacterium | reverse complement strand
GGCATACGAATTGGTGCAATCGACGCGGCTTTGGTACACGGACGCGGGTAGCGGGCCGACGATCCTGCTGCTGCACGGGTTTCCGCTGGACGGAAGGATGTGGGACGACATTGTCCCGCTGCTGACGCCCACGCGGCGGGTGATCACGCTGGACCTGCGCGGGTTTGGTCAGAGCGATGAGAGCCCCGCGTTTACGATGCGGCAACTGGCGCTGGATGTGGCGGGGTTTATCACGCTCAAGAAGCTTGCGCCGGTCTGCGTGGCGGGGTTGTCGATGGGCGGGTACGTCGCGCAGGAGTTGGCCAGCGAACACCCGGAAATGCTCTCGCACCTGATCCTGCTGGACACCAAGGCCGAACCGGACAATCCCGAAGCCCAGAACAAACGCATCGCGATGGCGAAGTTGGTGCGTGAGCAGGGCGCAAAAGCGGTGGCCGATCAGATGATGCCCAACATGCTGGCGACGCAACACGCGCCCGAGGTGGAACAGAAGTTGCGGCGGATCATGGAGTCGCAGCGGGTCGAGACCATCGCCCACGCCTGCATCGCGATGCGCGATCGGGAGAATTATCTGAGCACGATCACATCGCTGAGTTTACCGGTGGACATGATCGTCGGGCAGAATGACGCGATCAGCTCGCCGGAACTGATGCGGTTTATGCACGCCAAGGTCAACTATGGCCGCCTGTTTGAGATCCCCAATGCCGGGCATATTACCCCGATGGAAAACCCGCAGGCGACCGCCAGCGCGATCCTTCAATCTACCGAGAATCTGAAATGAACCGTGAAAAAATCGCATGGATGTTTTGCGGCTTGGTGCTGACGTATCTGGCGCTGCAAGTGCCCGGGTCGTTCGCACAGCGCGACACCGATTTTCGATTCGTCCGCACGCTGGTGGATATCTATCGGCAGGTGGGGACGAACTATGTCGAAGACATCAAGGTCGATGAACTTCAGCAGGCCGCGATCAACGGGATGCTCGATGCGCTGGACCCGCACACGATCTACGTCCCGCCGGACAAGCAGGAGGCGTTTAATGATGGGCTGGATGGCAACTTCAAGGGCGTGGGCATCAAGCTGAATATGGACGAGAAGGGTCAGATCGAGATCGTCACGCCGATCGACGACAGCCCCGCCTGGCAGGCGGGCGTGCGGCCGGGGGATGTGCTGATCAAGGTGGATGGTGAATCGGTTGAGAACAAGCGGATCGAGCAGGTGATCCCTAAGATCCAGGGCGCACTGGGAACGAAAGTGACGCTGACGCTGCGTCGGCGGGGGGATGAGGTTGTTGATCTGACGATGGAACGGCGTGAGTTTGTCGTGCCGATGGTTAAGGGGTTTTCGCGGAATGTGGACAACAGTTGGAGCTTCTGGGCGGACCGATCGGCGAAGATCGGGTATCTGCGATTGACGCAGTTTACGCCGGATACTGCCGAGAAAATTCGCGCGACGGTCGAGCAATTGTTGAAGGACGGGATGCAGGGATTGGTGCTGGACCTGCGTTTCAACCCCGGCGGGCGATTGGAGGAGGCCAAGCAGATCATCGACATGTTCATCAGCAAAGGGACGATCGTGAGCGTGAAAGGCCGCAATCGGCCGCAGCAGGTTGAGATCGCCCAGGCCGAGGGCACGCTGCCGGATTTTCCGATGGTGGTGCTGGTCAACGAACACTCCGCCAGCGCCAGTGAGGTGGTGGCGGGCAGTCTGCGGGATAACAAGCGGGCAACCGTTGTCGGGGCGCGAACGTACGGCAAGGGAAGCGTGCAGGAAGTGATCCCGCTGGATGCCAACGCCGGGGAACTGAAGCTGACGGTGGCCTATTGGTACCTGCCCAGCGGCGAATTGGTGCAGCGATTGAAGGACGCCAAGACGTGGGGCGTCGAGCCCAATGTCGTGGTGCCGATGGATGAGGCACACCAGACCGCCGTGCTGGAGGCGCAACTCAACGCCGAGCGGATGCGGGTGGATGTGGTTATCCCGACGACGACTCAGGCAACAACGCAATCGACGACACAATCGACGACACAGAGCACGACTCAGGCGACATCACAGCCGACCACGCGGGTGACCGATACGCAGATGGAAAAGGCGTTGGAAGTGATCCGCGAGAAATTGCCGAAGGTATAGATGGCACGCGTGTTGGGCATCGAAAGTACCTGCGACGAGACCGCCGCCGCGGTGGTGGAGGATGCGGTGCGCGTGCGGTCGAACGTGATCGCGACGCAGTACGAATTGCACGAGGCATACAAGGGCGTCGTGCCGGAGATCGCCAGCCGGGCGCATATCGAAAATATCCTTCCGGTGATTCGAGAGGCGTTGGATCAGGCGTCGGTCGGTTTGGACGATATCGACGCGATCGCGGTCGCGCAAAGGCCGGGGTTGATCGGCTCGCTATTGATCGGCGTCACCGCCGCCAAGACGCTGGCGTGGTCGCTGGGCAGGCCGCTGATCGGGGTGGATCATGTGCAGGCGCATCTGTACAGCGTGATGCTCGACGACGCGGCGAGCGTTCCGATCCTTCCCGCGATCGGCCTGGTCTGTTCGGGCGGGCATACGGCGCTTTACCATGTGCGATCCTGGACGGATGTCACCCGTATCGGCCAGACCCGCGACGACGCGGTTGGCGAAGCGTACGACAAGGTCGCCACGCTCCTCGGCCTCGGCTACCCCGGCGGGCCGATCATCGACCAACTGGCGATCGAAGGCGATCCTAAGTCGATCGCGTTCCCGCGCTCCCGGTTGGACAAGGAGAGCCTCGATTTTTCGTTCTCAGGGCTCAA
>JBGSMH010000218.1:0-2281 GCA_041740275.1 Phycisphaerae bacterium | reverse complement strand
GGAGGTGGCGGGTCGGATCGGATGGGTTGTTCAACATCCTAAAAGGCTCACTGGAGCAGATCATGGCCAGACTAGCATTTGTCGTCGTTTGTATCCTGCTGGTTGGCGTGTGGGTCCATCCGTACGTCGGCGGGGCCTTTGAGCGGTATCCTACGCCAGATCTGAACAGCAGCCCCGCAACCCAACCTTCGACCACACAGGCAAGCGACACGGCCGAACCGCAATCTGCACGTCCATTTGTGCAAATTCGCGGCGTCGATGGCTATTGGCGGATCGGTAGAACCGATGATGGCGTGTGGTGGATGATCTCGCCGGAGAATCAGCGCGAATTTCTGAATACCGTCACGACTGTCCAACCCTTCCAACTGGGTCGCGAAGCCAATGGCGTTCATTATGTGAGCCGCGATTACGATGGCACGGTCGGGAAATACGATGGCGATCTTCGCGCCTGGGCCGAGAAAACGCTTGAACGTGTCCAAGGTGCTGGTTTCAAGGCGTTGGGGGCATGGTCGCACCCGATTTTCCATGAACTGGACGTTCCGATTTCTCGGGATCTGAATATCTGGAAACACTACCACAGCGGAAATTACAGACTCTACTCCCCGGACTGGTATCAATATGGCGACGAACTGGTCGCCCGACTCGTCACGCCGCTGCGAGAGAACCGCAACGTCGTCGGGTATTACCTGGATAACGAATTGGATTGGTCCGATGCGTCGGTCGGTCCCAGCGTCTATTTCAACGGCTTGCAGCCCCAAGACCCGAACCGCCGACAGGTGATCGCGACCATCCAGCAACTCTGGCCAACCATCGGCGAGTTCAATGCCGCATGGAAGACGCAGTTCAAGGACTACAGTGAACTTGACGCCCTCGCTGCTTTGCCCCGCGACCCGGATGAAGCCTATGCCAAGCTCTTTAGCGTCTGGCTGGAAAAACTCGCCGGTGACTACTTCCAGATGGCGACCTCGTTCGTACGGAAACACGCCCCGAACCACTTGATTCTCGGCGTACGCTTCGCGGGCTATGCCCCGCGCGAAGTTGTCCGCGCCAGCCGTGAATATACGGACGCTCAGTCGATCAACTATTACGTCGCCGACGGACTTCTCGACCCGGACATGTTCCAGGCGATGTACGAAGACTCAGGCCAGCCCATTCTGATTACCGAATACGCGTTCCACGCCCTCGACGGCCGATCGGGCAATCGCAACACCTTCGGCTTCCAGGCCCAGGTCAGCGATCAGCAGGCCCGCGCCGATGGCTATCGGCTGTTCACACAGCGACTGGCTCGCGTGCCGTATATCGTGGGTGCGGATTGGTTCCAGTGGAGCGATGAGCCAGCATCCGGCCGCAGTGCCGACGGGGAAGACGTCAACTTCGGCATCGTCGATGTCGACGATCAACCCTACGAAAAACTCGTCGAAGCCGTTCGAGAAACCACGCCCCTGCTCAATCCACTGCACGCCGGTAGCAGCACTGATACGCGGGAAAACCTCTGGCGAAGCTCGTTCAGCAAAAAGCCGACCGTCATGGTGCAGCGATTGCCCGCGCCGATTGGCGTCAATGCCAATCTCTCTGATTGGAGCGAGTTGTACCGACTGCCCGGCGTTCGCGCCACACAAGCCATCGGCATGGAGCGCAACAGCACGCCGGAGCCGAAGGTTTACATTGGCTGGCGAGATGAGGGCCTGTATCTGGGCTTTGAAGTCTTTGATCAGAACATCGAGTCGATGCCCGCAACAGGCCGCTGGTGGACGCGCGATAGCATCGAGTTCTGGGTCAGCACACGGCCGGTCCCGACTGATCAGCAGGTGTACAACGCCTGGTGCCACCAGTTCTACTATGTGCCCAACGCCAACCCGATCGATGGCATCCTTGGCACCGTCGGACAGTGGCATCGACCCGGCGACGCACTGCAATCTAATCTCGTTCCGCACCCGACAATCATCCACCAAACCCGCGTGCTACCCGATCGCTACACCGTAGAGATGTTCATTCCGTCGGCGGCGCTCAATGGGTGGAATCCGAGCGAACACCCAGAAATGGCGTTTAACATGCACATCCGCAACTTCCACAAAGCCGCCGACTACTTCTGGTCGGCCCCGAAGGAAGCCACCACGCAGATGCGGCCGAATACCTGGGGCAAATTGGTGCTGATCAAAGACTCGATCGCGACCGGGCAGTAGTCTGGGGCAGTTTGGAGTTTGACGTTTGACGTTTGGAGTTGAAAGTCGAGTATCATTTAATGGCTTCAGACGACGAGGAGTTTTCATGCTAGACGCGC
>JBGSMH010000217.1:0-9697 GCA_041740275.1 Phycisphaerae bacterium | reverse complement strand
ATGCCCAACCTCAGCCCCGATGCCGCCCATCGCGACAGCTACACCACCCCGGCGGGCATCAAACCCAATCTGGATCACCCCGCCACCGGGCCTGTCTCGCCCGAAGCCCGCGCGTTTGAGGCCGTCGCAAACGCCCTTCAGCCAGAGCTTTATGTTGATATCCACGCGCGCGGCCACGCCGGCGCCAGCCACGACATGGTGCTTTTCCCGCCCACGCGACCCTATACCGAGGATGAAACGATCCTCCACGCGATGGCGCAACATATGGCGCGGCACGGCGAGCGGTCCGGGATCCCGCATCGCGTGCATCCCCTGACTTGGCCGGGCTGGGGCGGGACCGATCTGGATCAACCCAGCTCGACCCTGTGGATGTATCGACAGTTCAAGTCAATGGTTTTTCTGACCGAAAACAGCGAGCACAATGAGCACGCCTATCCGCAGGCGATGCGAATCCGCTCCGGCGTCGGCCGCCTCAAACCCCTGCTGGCGGCAGGCAATCAGCGGCATGCGCAGTTGTACTATCCGGGATATCCCTGCGCGATGGCGATCGGCATGTTTGATGCCGGCGTGGTCGCGGTGGGCAAAACCGCACGGGCACGCCGCACAAGCCGCATCGACCTGTGGCGGCAATCCGATGCGTTTGAATCGGTGTCGGCCCAGATCCCCGAACGCCTCAACACCAAAATCATTCAGATCAAATACACCGGCCAGCACCTCTCGCACGGCGCGGGCGTTCAAGTGCGCGTCGCCGGGAAGGTGAAGCCGAAATCGGTCACTGTGAACGGCAAATCGCTCAAACCCGCAGAGACAAACGGATTTGTGACCTGGCAGGACAAATACACCACCTTTGCCGTCGCCTGCCTGCCCAGGTTGTCGGCAGGCGAATACGAAATCGCCTTCCGATTCCACTGACGTACCGAACGCCGATGTTATTAAGACCCGCCCAAACCAGTGCCGACCTGATCGCTGAATTGCAGCGGTATGTAGTCGTTGATCCGCACCCATTTGTCGTCGATCTGGCGCGATGCCATGACAGCTATCTGGTGACGATCGAAGGCGAATCGATCCTCGACTTTGGCGGATACTACGGGTCAAAATTGGTCGCCCACAATCACCCGGGCTTGTCCGACGCCGACTATGTCAGACGACTGGTGATCGCTGCGAATAACAAGGTGCCGAACCCGGATTTTCTCACTGTCGAATGTCTGGATTACTACCGCTTGCTGATCAGGATCGCGCCGCGTTGCATGCGCGACTCACCCACGCTCGAAGCCTACGCCGTCAACAGCGGCGCGGAGGCGGTCGAGAACATGATGAAGTATCTGATCAACATGCACGATGAGAAGCTGTCGCGTCAGGCTACCGAAGTCGGCGTGCGTCGGTTCATCTATTTCAGCAACGCGTTTCATGGCAGGACAATCGCAGCGTTGAATGTGACGCAGATCACCCATGACCCCCTGATCACCCAGGATTTTCGCGGGCTGGTCGCTGGTAATATTGAAGCCCCATTTCCGTCGATCGACAGCGACGCACCCCCGGCTGAGAACGCGCGGCGCGTCGATGAGAGCATCGCTTTTATCGAAGCGTGCCTGAAACGGTACGGCAGCGAGATTGTCGGGATTATCGTCGAGCCGATCCAGGGTGCCGGCGGGCACAATGTCGCATCTGCCGAGTTTTTCCGGCGACTGTCGACGATCGCCCACGACCACGGCGTCTACATCGGTTTCGACGAGGTGCAGACCGCTGGCGGGCAGTTGGGCGAGGTCTTTGCGATCGATCAGTTCGATCTGCCCCATCCGCCACAAGCGGTTGCGGTCGGCAAGAAGTTTGCCAACGGCGTGGTTTACATGCTCGAGACGATGACCGACTGCGGCATCCTCGATAGCACCTGGGGCGGATCGCTGGCGGACATGGTGCGGTTCTGCCGTGAGTGGCAGATTGTCACTGATGAGCCCCTTATCGAAAAAGTGCCTGCAAAAGCCGCGCAGATGGTCGCCGGTCTGTCGCATTTGCAGGCCCGCTTCCCCCAGCTGCTGCACAACATCCGTGGGGGCGGGTTGTATCAGGGGTTTTCGGTGCGCGGAGCGGGGAATGTCTCACGATTGATCGATTTTGCGTTGACCGACCAACACCTGTTTCTCCTGCCCGCCGGTCCGGGTTCGATCCGGCTTCGTCCGTCACTGAGCGTGACCGAAGGGGAGATCGATCTGCTCTTGGAAAGTTTGAACCGTTGTTTTGAATACCTGAATGCCACACAGGATATCGCCGCCTGAAAACGAAGGATTAGTCACATGCGTATCAAGCCCGCCCTCCCCAATGAGATTCGTCGTGCTCTGGCGATCTGCCTTGCCGTCGCACCCGTGGCGCGGGCGGCGGAGCCTGTCGATCCAGTCCCGCATGATATTCTGGAAAAACCGTACCGCGTCTGTCAGGATCTGGAAGAACTGACTTCGCGCATCGACAACCTCTATCGAAAGCCCTACGAAAAACTCTTTGACGCCACTGGTGCGGTGCAGCTTGAGACAGTCATCTTCAAAGACACCAAGACCGGCCACGAGATCGTTTCGCTGACGCGCGAACTGTGTACGGATATCGCCCATGCCGATCTGGCCCGCCCGGTCTGGACGAACGACGGGCGGCGGATCCTGTTCATGGGCAACCGGGCGATCAAGGACAAGGATGGGCAGATTAAGAAGACCGAGTGGCAAGGCAAGATGTTCGTGATGAACGCCGACTATACCGATCAGCGGTCGCTGGTGGTCGAGATCGTCGATGGGGCGGGCAAATTGATCGAACGCCGCGACGGCATGCCCGGCAAGTACAACATTCTCGATCCGATCGACTCCAGCCTGACCTATTACGCCGATGGCGACACGCTTTATCAGATGACGCTCTCAGACGACCCCGCCACGCCGAATCGGGCCAGGAAGATCGCGACCTTCGCCACGCCGCACCGCAAGATCATCCAGGCGATCAGCCGCGATCGAAAACTGCTGATTCAGGATTATAACGCCGACCCGGATCGCAAGACCGGGGCATTGCCTTACATGCCCGAAATCCACCTTGTCGATCTGAACAAGAAGCCCGGCGAGCCGGGATATTATGCGCATCACCCGTTCGACTACGGCCTGCCTGATGTCCGCGATGCTTCAGGAAAATTACTGCATGACGCGAAGAACAACTATCAGTTTCACTCGCTCATGTTCGGCGATACTAGCGACAAGATCGGCTGGAATTACGGGCCGATGACCAGCGTCGGGGAGTATCTGGGGTGGTCGTTGGATATCAGCAAAGGGCTGGATGGCACGCCCACGCATGGTCCGATCACCGCCGACGGGGGTGGCAATCCGTTTGGGCAATACGAATCGCATGGCCGATTTGTGGGTGGGACAAAGATCGGGCTTTACTTCTCCGGGCCGGCGACCGTCAACGGCACCAAGACCGGCACCTACGGCCTGTGGATGCGCGACTACGGCAAACCCGATCAACCCCCCACCTTTGTCACCGGTGCGCCAGGCGGACATGTCGCTGGGGGCGAATCGTTCAACCCGCATTTCTTTGCCGCGCACATCCACGCGACGTCCCCGGCATGGCGGCAACGAATCGCGTGGTCGGACACGCTCGTCTTTGGCGATGTCCGCGATCCCGACAACGCCAAGCCCGCCATCTACACTTATTCCGACGTTCGCGGCGGGACACGCACGGACACCACTGGCAAGCGCGTATGGTCTGGCCCGGACAACAACGATTTTCGACCCTATACGTCCATCCCGCGCCCGCTGCTCAGCCGCGACGCCACCAAGGTCTGGTTCCATAGCTCCATGCTCATGCCGACCGAAGATTGGACCGGCATCTATATCGCCACGCTTCGTCGCCCTGACGCGCCGACCGAAGTATCGCTGAAAGACAACACGCTCACCTGGAAATCCGCGCCCGGTGCGGTCGAAACGCGCGGCTTCCGCGTCTATCGCAAGGCAAAGGATGGTCAACCCGTTGAACTGACGCAGTCGCCCGTTCCCGCGCGGGTCAATGGTACGATACAACCCGAGTATTCGTTTACCGATCCCAACCCGAACCCCGCCGAGCCCGTCTATTTTGTCACGGCAGAAGAGTGGTCGGGATTGGAGAGCGATCGCACCAGTCCGCTGGTCGGCCAGACCCCATCGGACGCACTAACCAAGTTCGATACCGTTGCCCCACCCGCCGTGGAAGGGTTTGCTGTCGTGCCCGAACCGGATGCGCGTGGGCAATATCGCTTGAGTTGGAAACCCTCCTCCGCCACTGATATCCGGTACTACAACATCTATTTCAGCACCGGCGGCAAGCCACAGATCAGCCAGAAGCGTCTAATCGCCTCACCTTTGAAATCGATGACAAGTTATCTCGATTGGTCCGCTCCGCTCGAAGGCGATGCCCATTACGCCATCACCGCCGTCGATCGGCAGGGAAACGAATCGGCACCGACTTACGGCCCGTGACGGATTCCGATCAGCCGGGCTTGTATTCCTTGTCGATCACGTCCTTGCCGTCGACGACGCGTCCGACCTTGAAGTTATTGCGGCCTTCGCCTTCCCACTTGACGCGATCGAAGCTCGCGCCCCCTTCCAGTTTCGTATCCAGGAAGACCGTTCCCTCATTGTTGAAGTTGCCGAAGCCACAGATCACGGTCGCATAGCGCTCGTCCTCGCCGGTGCGGATGAAGGTGTTGTTGACGAAGCGGGCGTTGACGCCCGTGCCGTATTCTTCGCCGAGGCGGACATGACAGAAGTTGGACCAGATCGTATTGCCTTCGAACAACCCGGGTTTGGCGTCGGGTGTGTTATCCCCGCTGACGACAATCGCGCCCCACTTGTCGGATGTCGCGTTTTCGACTTCCACCTTGATCAGATTTCGCTTGAACGACACATTCTCGATCTTGGGTGTCGGGCAAAACCACACGCCGCGGACCATGCCCCCGTCGCGGCCTTTGCTGACGATCACATTGTCGGCGTATTCGATGTTGTTACCGCCCCACGTCACGCGAACGCCATAGGCACCCGATTGCGCACCATATTCCGCCCAACGCTCGTCCGGCTTGTGCGATTGCAGGTGGATCAGGTTTTTCGACACCTTGATGTCGGCCACGCCCTCAGAGACCGTGCCGATGCCGATCATCAGATAGCCTCTGCCAAAGATGCGGTTTTCGGTCGCTTCGCACTTGGTCGATTTGTAGAACATGATCCCAAAACTGTTGGTCGCACAGCTATCGACATACAACTCATTGTGCGAGATTTTGGAACTGCTGATCGCATTGACCGCCCGCTGGCGTGCCCGCTTGACCAGATTGTGATGCACGTTTGTCGCCCCGCCGATCGCTTCGACGCCCTGGTGGCGATTGGTCAACTCACTGCCACTGTCATTGATGATGTTGTGATGGAAGTCTTTGACTTCGCCGTAGACGCCTGACACTTGCGGGCCGTGATATTCGATCGTTACCCCGGCGATCTCGGTGCCGCGAAAGTAGACCGGGATCGATCCATACCCGCCGTTGCCTTTACCCTGGCGGATCGTGCCGTTGAGCAACTTGGCCGACCCACGCGCCGCGTAGCCGCAGCGGACGCCTTGCACGCCCTGGGTGGCGACAAATCCAAACTCCTGCTGTGTCTTGCCATCGGCATCGTTGCCGGCGACGTCGTTGTAGGTGACGGTGTGCCCGTTGAGATCCAGCGTAACGCCCGCCGCGACAATGCTGATCGCAGTGCCGCTGGCGACGATGTCCTGGGTCAGGATGTACGTTTTATCCGCCTGATCCAGCCGAAACGGTGCCGCCGGTTGCTGCGGATTGGGCAGGTAGATCGCGTCTTTTACCTTTTCCAGCGTGAAGGTGTTGGTGTTGGATGCGACGGTCTTGCCACGCTCATCCGTGCCGACGATGCGATAATGGTAGGTCTTGCCGGTCTGCAAGCCCGTCAGCCGATGGATATGAAGGTAGAACGGGCGTTCGGTCGGTTCAGATTTTGATCCCAGCGCGTCGGTCTCGCCATACTCGACATGGCTGATCATCGGCAGATTGGATTCGATCGCCAGCGTGGCGGAGTTCTCTGAAAAATGCGTCCAAACCCCCTCGGGAATGATCCGCAGTTCATCCCCCGCCAGGTGCGTGGTCAGCGGCTCTTGCTTGACGCCAAAGGTGTCGCGGCAGAATTGGCTGAAATCCTCTGCCGCAAAACCTCGGCCAATCAGCATCAACGTCGTCAAAACCGACACGACAAACAGGGTGCGACTCAAGTGCATTTCTCCACGCCGCGTGCGCGCGGCTGAGCAGGATTGGGTTATCAAAATTACGGTAAAAACAGGATGATCAGTTCGACTGATTATACCACGGCCGCTTGTACGAATAGCCCACGATGATTCGCACATCCCGGCTGGTGATCGGTGCGACGTGCCCGTCATGATAAAGCATGTTGGTCATGTCGCCCGGCTGAACGCTGCTGGGATTGTTACGCCCCGCGTGTCGATAGATCGGCTCAAAATTGATGTTGTCGCGCATCAGATACGCCCGCGACGCACTGGAGTCGGCCATCAGGAAGACTTCCGGCGAATATTTGGTCTTCGGCAGGTTGTAGTACTTGCGATTGGCGGCATCGATGGCGATCCAGCGCGGGACCGTGGTGCCCGAATAGTTGAACATCGAATCGTTCAACCCATACGACACCTGTGCCGTGCTGTAGAGCGTTCGCTGCTCAGTCGGGCAATACAACACGTCGCCGTTGGCGAGGTAGCCGATCGGAGCCTTAAACGGACTGGCTCCGGTGGTCGGCTCTCGATTATAGATGAAATGAAACCATCGGGGTGAGCCGGTGTAGGTCGGCGACATGTTGATGTCCGCGTCGACAATCCAGCCCTTGTTATCCGCGGCATAGGCCGACAAGCCCATGAAGATCTGTCGCAAATTGCTGCGACACTTGATCGACTGGGCCTGCGCCCGGGCGCGTTGAAGCGACGGCAATAGGATCGCGATCAAGACGGCAATGATGCCGATGACCACCAGTAATTCGACGAGGGTAAACGCGCGTGCGCGACGAAGTGGCGAAATTGACATGATGCCCTTCCGTAAGTCGGTCCTGCGCGCCACGCGGTTGGGTGCGGCGGCAGGATGAATCAGACGAAAACGGTTCCCGTGCTAATCGCGGCGTGGCAGGGAATACTGCCCGGTCTTCCCTGACCCACGCCGACGATCTCGAACATTCACCAGATTAACGTCCGCCTAATGTGCCAACAATACAAATCTTCAACGATCCGGATTTTATGATCATCAATGATGAAGCCGGAGTCGCTCCCGTTCCCTCATAACGACCCGACCCCGCCAGGTTAATCTGACGGGGTCGGTAAAAATCATCGATCCGAATCGCGACATTCGCTTAGCGAACTCGCCGACGACCCAAGAACAGCCCGGCCAGACCGAGCAGGGACAGGCTGGCGGGTTCAGGCACATACTGGAATTGAGACAACGACACGGTTGTGCTGTCTACCGTCACCAATGCCGACCAATTTGGATCGGTGAAGGTCACCACATTACTAACCAAATTATCAAACGTGCCAGCCGAAGATGTCGCAAATGTAGCGATGACGAGCGTGTCTCCTGCGAGATCGGCTAACACAACTGATGGATCGATGTCCACGACGAGATTAGTATTTGCCAGCCCTGCCAACGTGCCAGTCACTGCCAGTCGATCAAAGTGTGTTCCAGCAACCGGGGCCGCCCCGCCGTTGCCGCTGTCGATTTCAATGTTCAGCGCTGAAAACTCACTGCCGTCCTTGGCCAGTGCCAAATTTCCGCCAATGCTCAATATCCCCGGGCTCGCGCCGGGGGAAATGCTGGAGCCCTGCAACGTAAGCGTATTACTGCCTGCACCCGCGCCACCTGTGGACAAAATCGTTCCACCACCAGAAACATCGGATTTGAAGGTGTAGTTGTTCGTACCCCCAGCCGCTAACTTAAGCTGAGCTCCGCCTGCAACGGAAATCGCCGATGTAGTTCCTAACCCAGTCAAAGAGTTAAATTCAAGAATGCCACCAAGCACTGTTGTTGAACCTTCGTATGTCCCTGCACCTTGCACTCTCATCAAACCGCCACCCGATTTGGTGAAACCATAACTGGTGACACCGTCAGTAATACCACCGGTTACTCGTAACTCGGTGGTAATTGGCAACGGCGTAACTGGATCGGGATCGGGGTCCGTTAGGACAGGAGTATTGATGCCAACTCCGCTACCCGTCAGGGTAAGGCTGGGTGTAATCAGTGCTGCAGTAGATGTTTGAACTCGCCGTATGAATGACCCAATCCCTGTTGACACGGTGCCAGATTCCAAAGTCAAAGCGCCAATCGTTCGCGTGATCGATCCGGTGTTGCTAGCACTGTTCAGTCGGTCGATTGCGAGAGTCGAGTCGCCCTTTACAGTGACAGGAATGCTTACAGTGAAGCTTCCATTGTTTGAGCCACCGTTAAAGATTGTTTTCGAACCGCCCGAAGTCTCAACCTTTGCAGTAGCGGCGCTTCCAAACCCGTCATTGTTATCGACTTGAACCGTACCGCCCGTAATCTTCCATGTCCCTAAATAGCCGGCGCCTGATCCAGTCAGCTGCAATTTACCTGAACCAGTCACCGTCACAGTGGATGTACTACTTCCGACGGTGAAGCCAGTGTTGCTCACTTGTACTGAATCACCGACCGAGCCAGTATTGACCGTAATTTTCGCACCGGCATCCAAGGGCTGCAATACGCCAGTTCCGGATAACTGGTTCCCATTTGCGCTGAGTTTCAGCGTGGAACCGTCGTTCAGTTTGATCTTGGCTTGCGAGACAGAAACCCCACCCAAGTCCAGCGTGCCAGTGTCGTTTACAAAAACCGGAACTTGACTCCCCGATGTGCCACCCAGCGACGCACCGCTTCCGGTCATTTTGATCGTGCCACCATTGATCGTTGTACTAGTGGGATTGCTGATATCCGGCACACGTCCAGCACCACCGGCGTTATTGATGACAATGACTGTTCCCGCGCCATTTTTGACAATGTTTCCCTTGCCGGTCACAAAATTGCGTTGGAATTGGACTGTTGTGTTTGTGGCAACATCCCACGTTTGGTTACCGGCCAAGTTCGTGCCCGGCCCGATGATGGCGGTTCCACCACCTATCGCGGTAATGCCGCCCGTACCGTTAGCACCCAAGGTCAACGCGGCACCCGTGTTGAAAACCAAGCTCCAGTCATCATTGGTGTTGTCAAAACTTAAGGCTTCAGCGTTTATAGCACCATACACATTGGGCAGTTTGCCTATTCCCGCCACACTTGGGAAAATCGCTGTATCACCGGTGGTAGGAAAGCCACTGACATCCCAATTGCCGTTAGTTGACCAATCGTTGGATCCCAGCGCATTGTGTTGCCAAATGTATACGGTCGCTGAAGCTTTCTCGACCAAACCAGCGATCGCCATGGCAGCCGCCAACACGACACAACTTTGAGTACGAATCATATTTTCTCCCATGTACCGGACATGTTCTTTGAGCCAGTCAGTGCGGCGGGTGTAGTTCCTCCGCCGGGTAGATCAGGCGGCTTTGGACCAGAATTGGTTCCATAGGTTGCTCGCCTGGACGCATCGCAAGGCTCCGATCCGCTCGGCCCGTCGGATTCGCCACCGGGGACTGTTGAGTTTTAGCCGGG
>JBGSMH010000216.1:0-2949 GCA_041740275.1 Phycisphaerae bacterium | reverse complement strand
GCACGACCGGCGAACTGATTCTCGATCAGTTCTTCATCCCCATCAGCGGTGCCGATTCAGGCTCAATCGCGTTCATTCCCGGCTTCATCCTCGATGAATTGGTCCTGCCCTCCCTCGAAGGCAATATCACCTATCATGACGTCCCGATTCTGGTCGTCGATGTCTGGCTGGAAGACGCACTGGGCAACACGCTGTTACTCGATGGCGACATCGGTATGAACCTGTTTTTGCCCAGCATGAACGCCGATGGTGAGAACGCTGTTACCAGTTCATTCGATTATCTGGTGTTCGATGAACCGTCCGGCCAATTGCGACTGACACTGACTGTCCCGGAACCGGCGACCGCGTCGATCATGGTGATTGGCGCGATGTTCGTGCTACGTCGGCGTCGATCCCTATAATCGCCGCCACGATGCCCAGCAGCCGCGACAGAGCCATCTGCCTGCGAACTTTCGCTTACTCCGAGACGTCGCAGATCCTCACCCTTTTCTGCAGGCGAACGGGCATCATCCGCGCCATCGCCAAAGGTGCCCACCGACGCACCAAGGCCGGTGCCAGCAGCTTTGATGGCGGGGTCGATTTGCTCGATGTCGGCGACTGCGTCTTCATCCATCACCATGGACGCGAACTGGCGACCCTCACGGAATGGAAGCTGGTCGAAGGACATCTGGGTCTGCGAAACCAACTCCGCTCCCTGCTCATCGGCCAATACCTGGCCGAGACCCTCGCCGCACTGATCGGCGAGCACGACCCGCATCCCGTCTTGTTTGATCGCATGCGTGTGACCTTGCCCGCACTGGCGACGCCGCGAATTGAAGAAGAGTTTCTGGCAATGCAACTGGACGTATTACAGGAGGCCGGTTACCTGCCCGACTTTGACGACCCAACCGACCCCGCCCAGGCCCGCATCGACCCGCGTCTGATCAGCATCGCCAAATCGATCCTCAAGCTCCCCCGCATCAAGTCCATCCCCCAGCGTCTGCCCCGCCTCACCCGCGCCCAGAGCAACCCGCTGACCGCCTACATCGCGATGCACATTCAAAACACGATCCAAAAACCCCTTCAATCCGCTCGCTATGTCGTGCGATGATTTTACCGAGTGCGTCACCCCGCTTAGCCGCGAGCTTGCTCGCGCCTCACTCCTCCACTTTCCCGTCCTCAATTGGCGTCTCAACTGGAACACGCATCACGACGCGGAAGCCGATATCCGGACCCATGCCTTGCGGGTTCGTGCCACCACGGCTGGCTGATCGGACATGTGGAGCGCCCATCGCCCACGCGCCACCTCGGTAGACGCGCTCCGCACCGTCTTTAGGACCTGTTGGGTCGGTTTCGGCTTTTGCTGGAAACGCCTTCTCGTAAAAGTCTGCGCAAAACTCCCCCAAATTGCCGTGCATGTCATACAAGCCCCAGGCGTTGGGTTTCAGGCTGCCCGCACGAAGCGGACCGGCATTCCCACGTTGAGCAAACCGGGCATATTGCGGAAGCAGGCGGTCATCATTCCCGAACGAATACCGCGTGCGGCTGCCGGCCCGACATGCGTATTCCCATTGCGCCTCGGTGGGCAGACTGACGGTCTGCTTACTCGACTTGGAAAGCCGATCGCAAAACTCCTTGGCCGAGTTCCAACTCACGCCATTGATCGGCAAATCCAGATCATCCACCTTGCGAGGTAGTTTTCCCATCACCGCTTCATACTGGCGATAGGTTACTTCATGGACGCCCATGTAATACGGCTGGGAAATGGTGACCTGACGCTGCGGTCCCTCGTGGTCTTGTCTACCAGCCTCATTTTTCGGACTGCCCATGGTGAAGCGACCGGCGGGGATCAAAACCAGCTTCATGCTGACCCCGTCGCTCAGGTCCAGTGACATCTGCTTCTCAGGCGCTTTGGGCTTCTCTGCGCCGATTCCGATACCGAGCAGAGCCAACACCGCGATCGAGGTCATCCACTTCCGATTCATTGTCACTCCTCCGTCACCCGTTTAGCCGCGAGCTTGCTCGCGCGTGGAAAAACTACCGGAAGCACTACCGCGCAAAGCGAACCGTCGCACGATAATCAACAGCTTGCGGGTTGGTCGCTGTGAACTGCATCGTCCCAGGAGAACCGGCTTCGAGCGTGAGCGGAATCCACCCGATCGGGCCTTCGACTCGCCGGTGGCCGGCATCGTAAAGCTCGTACTGGTATTCGAGATAGAGCGTGCGATCGACGGCACTGCGGATCGGGACGACGACCGTCAAAAGCCCGAACTGGTCGACATCGATCCGATCTCCGAGGATCGCGGTCGATTCACGCAGGCGCTCGCCTTGCTCTTTGCTAAAAAAGACCTTGGTGTGTTCGGTCACGTCCGCCCGGCCACGCGCGGGGGGCTCGACGCCTTTGCATCCACCCAATGCAAACAGTCCAGCAGCTAACAATCCGGTGACGATGTATTTTTTCATGTTCATTATCTCAAAATCAATCGTTACTGTGCAGGCCGGGTGGACGGTTCGACCCTCGGCAACGGTTGCTGCGGTTGTTCCTGTGCCGCCCGACGCACTGGCGGATTCTTCCACGAGAGAGTTATGTCCTTCATCAACTTCCGCGCTACGAACCGTGTGTACTCGTTGAGCACGCGTTTCTCAAGAATCGGGGGCGCATCAACGACCGCACGCCCGAGCGATTCGCCGCCGACAGTGTTGATCGCTTCGCCGACCAATCGCACTTCCAATCCGCGCGGCGACTGTTTGGTCTCAGACGCGCGAACAAAGATCAACACATCCACCTGTTGTTTGTCTGAGAGTTCTTTGAGTTCATCGAACGCACCCTTCTGGACCTGGCCGATCTGTGCTTCGGTTAATTTTGCAGAAACGAGGGTGACTTTGCCCCCGCCGGAAAACCAGTCGGTGAGGATGTTCTCCATCGCGTCATAGTCGATGCGGGTCGGGGGCGCGATCTCGACCGCGCCC
>JBGSMH010000215.1:0-10818 GCA_041740275.1 Phycisphaerae bacterium | reverse complement strand
GCTGATTTCGATGCCGGGGAGAAAATCGATGTCGACCACTTTTGCGCGATCAGAGGCTTCTGCGACGCCGGCGATGGTGTCGTGGTCGGTCAGCGCGATCGCGGACAAGCCATTTTGTGCCGCAAGATCGACCACGTCGGCGGGTGCGTAGGTGCCGTCGGATGCGGTGGAATGGGTGTGCAGATCGACGTAGGTCATGCGGGTGCGGTGCGACGGATCAGGGCTTGGGCGGGATGGCGGGTTGGCTTTGCAGGTACCACTGTTTCATTGCGATGACGTATTCACCATCGCGTGAGCCCGTCCCGCGCTCGACGACTCCGGTCACACCGACCGGCTTGGTCACTGCGTCGAATCCCCACTTGGGAATGCCGGTGATCCCGATCCAACTGCCGCCGCGAAATCGCAGGATCGGCCCGGACGGGCTATTGCCCGCAGAACCCTCGGCGGTGATGGTCTGACCTTCCAGCGTTTGCCAGTTGGAAGGCGGGCCGGTCAGTACGTCCGATTTGTCAGATTTGAACCACCCTTTTCCTGTTTCGCAGCCAGTCAGGACCAGGCAGAGCATCGACACCGATAGTAAAGCGCGTCGGTTCATGCCACTAGATAACCATGTTTTGACAGATAAGCCAACACCTGCGTCGAGGCGATCTCAGGTGTGACAGCTTCCGTGTCGAGCAATATCTCAGGTTCGGTCGGGGCTTCGTACGGGTCGTCGATGCCGGTGAAACCCTTGATTTCGCCTGCCAGGGCGCGTTTATACAAGCCCTTGGGGTCACGCTCTGATGCGGTTTTGACTGATACTTTGACGTAAATCTCGACAAATTGCCCATCGGCATGCATCGCCCGAACCGCGTCGCGATCACGCTGATACGGGCTGATAAAGCTGGCGATCGTGATCAGACCGGCGTCAGTGAATAGCCTTGCGACCTCGCCGATACGACGGATGTTTTCCATCCGGTCGTCGGCACTAAATCCCACGCCAAACCGATGGGCGGCGGCGTCGGAATAGCCGCTTTTTTCGATCAGCAGTTGAGGGGATTTGTTCAAACCAAAACGAATGTTGTCCCCGTCGAGTCGATACGCGGCATGGCCTAGCGCGAGCAACTTTTGCTCAACCAGCGACGCGATCGTGCTTTTGCCCGAGGCGCTCAGCCCGGTCATCCAGAGCGTCACGCCACGTTGTTTGAGCAATTTTGCGCGATCCGCAGGCGTAATGTGGCCGGCGTGCCAGGTGATGTTGGTATCGATCGTTCGCGTCATTTGCCGCTTGGAGTGTAGGGGTGGCAGGCCATCGCGTCAAAATGGGTTGAATCGTCATTTACCGGTTAAACGCGCAACACCCGAAAACTGAAAATTGGAAAAAACGCGGTCGATTTGCTGGGCATTTTGCCGTCCTGTTGCGCGCCAGAACGGTTCTGGCGCGCAACGCCTCAGATTAGGATAGAGGTCTGTCATGAATCACGAGGGGACCCAGCAGGTGGGGCAAATTGACGCAGGGGGCGATTCTCAAGCGCGAATTGTCAAAAGAAAGGCTAACATATCCGCGACACGGATTAGGAACTCTCACGAGGCACGGAACGCACTGATGCTCAATGCGCTGGATTGGTTGTTAAAACGCACGCTTCGCAGCGTGTGGTTCGGGATTTTTCTCCTTGCGTCGATCGCGATTTACACGGCGATCGGCTCAGGGTTTCCGGGCGTGCGCGAGTATTTTGACAAGGACGAGCTATCGTTCTTCAACGCTTGGCCGCTGGGGTTGCTGATGGTGTTGCTGGTCGCAACGCTGGTCACGGTAACCATCCAACGCATTCCATTCACACCCGTCCGGGCCGGGGCGTGGATCATTCATACGGGGATTGTGACGCTGATCGCATCGGCGTTCTGGCATTACTCGCAAAAAGTTGAAGGCGCGGTGCTGATTCCGGTCGGGCAGTCGGTAACGCACTATTTTGATCGGTGGGAACGGTCGCTTTTTGCGCAGACGCAAAACCGCTACATGCACATCGCACTACCGGATTTGCCACGGTTTCATGACTATGACCAGACGCTCGCAAACGCGGACGGCCTGCGTGGGCGCGGCCTGGATGACCTGAATCCCGTCTATCGCGACGCGACCGGCGTAAAAACGCTCGGCGAACTCATCGGCGTGCCCGATCTACGCCTCACCGTCGTCGGGTATTGGCGATACGCCAACGTTCGCGAACGACTCATCCCCAAAGAAGGATCGACCGACGCCGGTTTTCAGATGCGACTGCCCGATCCGATCACAACCGAGCCAGCCGACATCGTTCTGGTCGGCGGATTGATGCGGTACGCACGGACCAGTTGGGGGCCGATCGAACTGGAGCACCGACCTGCTGAATCGGCCGAGCAAGCCGAGCAAATCTTCCAGTCGGCAAGCAACCTTCACCAGTTGCATCTGGTCGCACCCGGCGTTGATGAAAAGATCCCGGTCACCGTCGGTCAGTCGCGAAAATTGGGAGACAGCGGGTACACGATTCGCGTCGAAGCCTTTAACCCGCGCTGGCGAACCATGGATCAGCAGGTCAAGCCGATGCTGACGCTGATGGTCCAAACGCCAACGCAAACGTTTCGGCGGCAAGTGTTGGTAGGTGTAGAAAAGCCGACCGACTGGCTGCTCAATGCAGAAGGTGCCGGCCCGCTGGGCAAGCGTCAGGATAAGCCACTCGATGAATCGCTTAAAATCACCTATACGCTCAACGATCCGTTCAAACTGCTCCCACGCTCTGGCGACGCGCAATACACGTTTGTGACCACGCCCGGCACCAAGACGACACAGGTCGTTTCGGTCCCGGTGAATGGGAATGTTTCAGTGCAAAAGATCGAAGGAAGCGGTCAACTGATCCTGCACGAACCCGTATCCGCCGACGAGGCGATGATGGCGTCGGCGGCGGGGCGCGTCACGCCGCCCGGCGAAATGCGCGTCGACCTGACGCGACAAGATGGCGTGGATGTCGAGCAGTACGTCGAAACGGTCCCCGTCCCCATTCGCGATCGCAACACCGATCAGGCCGGGGATAAACAGGTTCTGCGCGTCCGGGCGACCGTTGGAGAATGGAATCGCGAAGTGCTCGTGCCGTTCACGTCACAAGCGATCGTGCGGATCTGGTCAGGCGGACTACTGGACGTGCCGGGCGCGACCTCGCCGGTGCAGTTGCAGCTATCGACGACGATCCGTCCCCTTCCGGCAGCGATTCGCCTGGATAAGTTTGAAGCCCAGGCCTACGGCGGGATGGAAGCCGCCGCAGGCGCGATGATGCGCGACTTCAAAAGCTTCATCACCCTCACCAACCCCAAGACCGGCCAGCGTACGCCCGGCGTCGTCTCACTCAACGAACCGGTCTTTTACGACAACAATCGCTGGATTTTTTTCCAATCCCAGTGGGACCCGACCGGACAACGCTGGACGGTCCTGGGTGTCGGCAATCGTCCGGGTGTGCTGGGGATGGCGATCGGGTGCGGGCTGATCATCTTCGGGATTTTCTACGCGTTCTATATCAAGCCCATCATCATCAAGGCAAAGAAAAACAAGGCCATCCAAGTGGCTGGACAAACCGCACATGCTTAAGCAATTGCTCTCCATTTTCGTCGTATTGCTCTCGTGCCAGATCGCACGGGCGCAGGAGTTTGCCAGGTCGGTGAACGTCGATCCGTTGCGTGTGATGAGCATGCAACATAATCAGACCGTCAAAACCTTCGACACCTACGCACGCGATGTCATCCTCTTCATCACCGGCGGGAAAGCAGACCTGTCCAAAATGACCGCGCCGCAGGCGGTATTGGACATGACGTTCAACCCCAAGGCGTACGCCGATCAGAATCTGATCTACATTCGCAACAAGCCGTTTCGGGAAGAGTTTAAGTCGCTGAATTTCATCGACCCCGCCGAGCAGCAGCGGATCATCGAGAAGGGCACGATTTCGCTGAGTTTCTGGGTGCGACCCGACGTCCGGGCCGCGATGGACAAGATTGTCGCGACCGCAGCGGTCAAAGCCAACGCCGTCAACGAGATCGGCAATCAGGCACTGGTGTTATCGCAGTTGATCGACTACCCGCACGGGCGCGGGACATTCATGACCCAGGCGTTTTTGCCATCAGAAGGTGCGAAACATCCCAACGAAAAGCCGTGGGACACCATTCCGGACGCGGTGTCGCACATGATCGAGCACCCCGAGACGCATGACCCGGCGTACTACTCGGGCGTGATGAACATCGCGATTCAAACCGACAAGCTGGGACGCGCCTGGCGCGCAAAGGATACCGACGCTACCAACGCCGCCGCAGCAGAGCTATCGCGGCTGGCCGCGTCGCTGAATCCGGTTGCCTATCCGTCGGAAACCAAACGTCGATTTGAGCTGACCTATAACACGTTGTCGCGCCTGACCTGGCCTGGGGCGGCGATCTACTTCATCGCGGCGGTCTTCTTTCTGATCTATTTCAAACTGGAAGTCCGCTGGATGTATGTCGCCGGTTGGATCAGCGTGCTGATCGGGTTTGCGGTACATACTGCGGCGATCGGGATTCGCTGGTGGCTGGTCGAAAAAAGCGTCGGCAACTGGTTTGAGTCGATCCCGATTAAGAACCAATTCGAATCCGTGATGTTTGCGGCATGGTTTGGCGCACTGGTCGCGTTGGTGCTGGAATCGGGCGTGATCAACTGGCTTACCAAAAAGATCGCCGGATTTGAGTTTAAGAAATTACACGGCATGGGCATTTTCGGACTCGCCGGGGCTGCGGTGGGTGTGCTGGCGCTGGTCGCACTATTTGCCACGCCCTATGTCACCCGCAACGACATCATCGGCGGCGGGATCAAGCAGAACGCCGGGATCCTGATGACCTACTGGCTTTACATTCACGTCACCCTCGTCACCGCCAGCTACGCACTGATCGGGATGACGTTTGTGCTGGGCGTCTGGTATTGCATCCAGTATTTCAAGAATCGCGATGCCGGGATTTTGCAAACGCTTGATGCCGCCAATCTGACCATGCTGCAACTGGCATTTTGGGTCCTGGGGATCGGGATCATCACCGGCGCACTCTGGGCGGATGTGAGTTGGGGAAGACCCTGGGCTTGGGATCCGAAAGAGACCTTTGCCCTGATCACCTGGATTGTCTATCTGATCATCGTTCACATTCGGTTTGTTACGTCGGGCACGAACCGGGCATTGGTGACCAGCGCCCTGAGTGTCGTCGGGTTCTTTGTGATGCTTTTCAACTGGATCGGCGTGAACTTTTTCCTGGTCGGACTGCACAGCTATGCGTAATCGGGGCTGTGAGCCGCCGATGGCGTTTTGTGACTTAAATCGGTATTTGTTGACGCTTAGGCCCGGCACTCCTAACATCACCGGTCTACGCCAGTGGGAAGCATGCGGCCAGTGCGTGGACGGGTTTTTGCCAATCAGGAGGCATGTTTGCCAGTATTAGTTGCCATCCCCGTCCACAACGAGCGTAAATACGTCGCCCGCGTTCTCAAGAAGGTGCGACAGTTTCACGATCAGATCCTGTTCATCGACGATGCCAGCAGTGACGGCACGGGCGAGTTTCTTCAAAAGCAATCCGGCATCCATCTGGTACGCCATGTGGTCAATCAAGGCTACGGCCAGGCGATCATCGACTCGTTCGACTATGCCCATCGCAACGGCTTTGACTGGGTCATCACCATGGACTGCGACGAGCAGCACGAACCGGAGATGATCCCGGCATTTCTGGAACAGATCGCAACTGATCAGTGGGATTTGATCAGCGGCTCGCGCTATACCGACCTCAGCAAACTCGATGATCTTGCCCCCGGCGATCGACGGTTGATCAATCAGACCATTACTGCGGTGATCAATGACCTGTTTGGGTGGCATTTGACTGACACGTTCTGCGGGTTCAAAGCCCATCGGGTCAGTGCCACGTTACCTCTGAAGTTGGATGAAGCAGGCTATGCGTTTCCGCTGCAACTGTGGCCGCGCGTGTATGATGCGCAGTTGCGGGTGGCGGAGTTGCCGGTCAAACGCATCTACAACGATCCGACGCGCGTATTTGGCGGAAATCTCGACGACGCCAACGAGCGATTGCGACATTACATGGAAGTGCTGAAGCGTGAGTTGCTCCGTATCCAGCACCCGTCGGCCGAGTGCATGGACCATGTCACTCTGGATGAGCCAACCGCGTCGGCATGCTGTGGATGTCGATGAATAAATACGCCGACTGGAAAGCCCCCAAGACCGACCAGGAGAATCTCATCTGGCCGGCGGTTGATACGATTGTCGCCCAGACGCGCGACAATGCAGAGCGGCTCGGCAAGGCCGATCACGTCCTCATTCAAAACGCGTCGATTTCAAAATTACGACATCAGACTCGCCATGACGTGGGCTTGGCCGACAGTCCGGTCATCGCCACCGGGCATCAAATCGAGATGTATCACCCCGGCGTATGGGTGAAGAATGTGCTCGTGGATTCCGTCGCCAAAGCGGTGGGGGGCGAGGGCGTGCATGTTGCGGTCGAGACCGATACGCCCAAGCACCTGACGCTCCGCTGGCCGGGCGAGTCGTTTGCGATGAGCGATGACCCGTCGATCGTTACTTCCGAATGGGCCGGTGCGGTGCGGTCGCCGAGTGATGGGTATCGAAAGTCGGTAATGGATCGATTTCGTGAAGACGCCGCACAATGGTCATTCACACCAGCGGGGGGACCATTCCTGGATTCGATCGAGTCATCGAAAGCCTCGCGATTAAGCGACCTGATCACGGAAGGGGCGCGAGCGCTGGATCAATCGCTGGGGCTGAACGTCCCATTCCTGCCCGTAGCGCGGCTGCTGGAGACGGATGGATATCTCGCGTTCGTGCATCACCTGATTTGCGACATCGAGCGGTTCGCCGATCACTACAACCGGGCGTTGGCGGACTATCGGCAGGATGCGGGGATCAATTCAACGTCTCGCCCGATGCCTGATCTGCGCGTGGCGGGGGAGCATATTGAGTTGCCGTTCTGGCTCGATGATCTGTCGGCCGGGACGCGCGTGCGCGCTGGCGCGATCAAACGCGGCGGGCACTGGCGTCTGGATTTGCCGCATGATGCGGTTTTTGCGTTCGATCCCAAACTTGACGCACACGCCGCCGCTTCAAAATTGCGGGCGTTCTTGAAGGATCACCAACTCCGGCTTGCACCGCGCGCATTGACGCTGACGATGTTCATGCGTCTGCTCTTGGTCGATCAGTTCGTCCACGGCATCGGCGGGGCGCGGTACGATCAGGTGACCGATCGAATCGTCCAAAGTTATTTCAAGATCGATCCGCCCGCGTTTTCGGTCACTACCGCCACGCTTTATTTTCCCGATGCCGGCGAGCGACAAAGCGACTGCATTCCTTGTCTGGTCAGCGAAGGCCATCACCTGCGACACAATCTCGATCCGGCCAAGCCGTCGTACCTGCAAAAGATCAACGCGGCGCCGCGAAACAGCATGGCCCGCAAACTACATTATCTGGCGATGCACCGTCATCTGGAGCAGACGATCGCGACCACCGATCTGATGTCCAAGTGGAAAGATCGCCTCACAGCCGCCACTGAGCGGGAGGAAGCCGAAAAAGTGCTTTTCGATCGCGAACTGTTTTATGGCCTGCAGTCGCGCTCGCGTTTGACAGCCATGATCGAACGCTATCGAATCTGATCCGATATGCTTCTGGCTTTTTCCACCAACGCGTTTACCCGCTTCAATCTCACCGACGCCCTCAGCGGCATCGCTGACGCCGGTTTTGCAGGCGTCGAGATCCTCGCCGATGCTCCGCACCTGGACGTGCGAAGTGTCACGGACGATGATCTGCGGCAGATTCGTCAGACGCTCGGTTCGCGCAAGCTGCGGATCAGCAACATCAACGCCAACTGCACGTTCGCCTATTGGAAAGACGCACCGCCCGAGCCATATTTTGAGCCGAGCCTGATCTCTCCGTCGGACAAGATGCAGGCCGACCGGATCGACATGATCAAGCGAACGCTGCGGGTGGCGCATGAGCTTGGCGCACCGAATATCTCGATCACCAGCGGCCGGTGTCTGGCGCAGGTGACGCCTGCCGACGCGGTGGCGCGGCTGACCGAGGCGCTCAAGCCCGTTCTGGACGAGGCCGACCGACAATCGGTCGATGTGGGGATCGAACTGGAGCCGGGGCTGTACCTGGAGTTTGTCCATGAACTGCGCGACTGGATCGGGCGGATCGATCACCCGCGATTTGGTGCGAATCTGGATATCGGCCACGCCGTCGTGAATGGCGAGCGGATCGACGAATCAGTCCGCACGCTGGCGAGCCGGACCTGGAATCTGCACGTCGAAGACCTGCCCGCCCGCAAGCATTACCACACTGTCCCGGGTCAGGGCTCATTTGACTGGCATCAACTCACCCGCACCCTGCGATCGACCGGATACGACCGGGGCGTGACCGTCGAACTGTATACCCAGACCCGCGACCCCCATCTGGCCGCGAGGCAAAGTCATGCGTTCCTGGTGCCTCTGTTTGAGGGATAAATTGGGCAAATTCCGGGTTTGGACGCATCGATCCGCGGTTCGGGCCGTTTTCGGGCTGTTTGTGGTGACAGAATCCTTTGACACGATTGCGGGCAGTTGGTCTAATCAAGCGGTAATTGGTGGAGATTTGAGCAACTAGGTTTTCAACTTCAGGACTGCACCCATGCGTAGCGCACTTTTATTCGGTCTTTTGGTGGTTTCTTCGATGGTCATCACGGGCTGCGCCAGGCCCAACGAGATCGGCTATACGCCGGTCTATACCACTGAAGAGCGTTTCCAGATGATCGCCCGCAACTGGGACATGGAAGGCAAGATGATGCAGGACGACATCGACAACATCCTGTTGTTGCGTCCGATGAGCGGCCTGACGCTGTGGCACATTCGCTGAATCGACATGCGAATGGGTTGATGCGGATGTGACTGTCAGAAGTTGCGTCGTTGGCAACCGGAAAATCCCAATATTAAACCAAACGCCCGGCCTGCACACTTGCAGGCCGGGCGTTTTTGTCTTAAAGCAAAGGGACAAGGCGGTGTGTGTCGTAGACACGTCAATCGTTATTGCCTATGTCTTATCTGGACTACTACCGCGTTCACCCCCGGCATCAGCCTTACATGCTGCGGCTGAACTACCACCATGAAATGTGGTCCGCGCTAACCTACCCTCTGGCGGCGGCGCTGGCAGAAGGGGCGTTCGCTGCGGTGGTGGCGGCTAAATATTTCCACGCGACCGGCACGCTCATCGCGGTCATCACCGCTGCCCCGATGTTCGGTAATATCGTCGCGCTCTTCTGGGCGGAACTGGCCCGCGATCGCAAAAAAGTCCGCTTCGTCAACTGGCTGCAATTGTGCGTGATCGTCTCGATCGCGGCGGTCGCGCTGACCATTTTTATCCCGGATCGAACCGTCGGCGGGTGGGTCTTTGCCGGGCTGATCATCGCCGCCCGCGTGTTTGCTGCCGGGATCGTCACGGTCCGCAGCACGATCTGGCGGTACAACTATCCGCGTCATCTGCGCGGGCAGGTGGTGGCGCGAATCAACATGATCGCGACCGCCGTGCTTGCCCTGACCACGCTGTTGGGGGCGCGATGGCTGGACCGCAGCCCCAGCGCATACGTCTGGCTTTATCTGATGGCGGCGTTATTGGGGTTGATCGGGGTGTGGCAGTTTTCCCACATCCGCGTTCGCCGCGAGCGATCGCACCTGCGCGAAGCCCGGCTTTTGGTCGCCCGACCCGAGAGCATGGCCCAAACCGACGAAACCAATGTGATGAACTACACCCCGCACGCGGGGCAGCGAGGCTTCAAATCGACGATCAGCCGGGCGTTTGCGGTGTTGCGCGAGGACAAACGATTTCGGGTTTACCAGCGATGGCAGATGGTCGCGGGCTTCAGTTTCATGATGCTCCAGCCGCCTTTGGTGTTTCTGGTCAGTCGTCGCCTGACGGATCCGACCACCGACTACACACTGGCGACGATCGTGCTGCAAATCGTGCCGCTGGTGATGAGTTTGCTCGCTCTGCCCATGTGGGCACCGCTGTTCGACCGGGTCATGATCAGCCATTTCCGAGTGATCCAGGGCGTCGGCTGGTTCGCGGCACAGTCGTTGATCCTGCTGGGTGCGTATTTTATGAGTCTGCCGATCATCATCCTCGCTCAGGTGATCGTCGGCATCTCGATCGCGGCGGGCAACCTTGTCTGGAATCTGGGTCACAATGAGTTCGCCGCCCCCGAAAAAAGTGCCGATTACATGGCGGTCCATGTCATGCTCACCGGCTTGCGCGGTTTTATCGCGCCGTTCGTGGGTGTCTGGCTTTTTCAGTATTTTCAATCGATCGGCAATGACTATGCGCTATTCCTGATCAGCCTGGGGCTGAATCTGGTCGCGTATTTTGGCTATGTGTCGATGTATCTCAACGACAAGCGCAACCCGCCCAAACGCTTCGGCAAGCCGCACACGGCATAGGTGCTGCTCTAAAATCAGTCGGCAAGATGCTCCGGCCGCTTGGCGAGCCAGTCATCCAGCGTCGCGACTTGGTTCGGATTCTTGAGGCTCCGCGCCAAAAAACCCGCACCGTGCCCCGTCATCGGGTCTTGATCGGTCGGCTGATAACGCAGGTCCACACTCCACCGCACATGATCCGAGTTATTCGGCGTGCTACTGTGCAGAAGTCGATCGTTGAACAGAATCGCGCTCCCGGCCTTCATCGGGATCGCCAAAATCGCCCGCTTCTTGGCCTCGCGTTCGACCACCTGTAAATCGGTTTCGGTGTACTGCGTTCCGGTGCGTTGCTCGGC
>JBGSMH010000214.1:0-4847 GCA_041740275.1 Phycisphaerae bacterium | reverse complement strand
GGGGATCGTGCGGCCTTCCTTGGCGTCGCTCATGGCGGCCCAGATCGCCAGGGCGGAGGCGTTGCTCTTGGGGGCTTGGGCCATGTAAATCGCCGCCTCGGCGAGCGTGAGCTGGCATTCGGGCATCCCGACCCGCTCGACGATGTCATAGCACGCCGAGGCGATCAGGATCGCCATCGGATCGGCTAAGCCGATATCTTCGCTGGCGAGGATCGCGATACGGCGGGCGATAAATCGCGGGTCTTCCCCGGCCTCAAGCATCCGAGCCACCCAATAGATCGCGGCATCAGGGTCGCTGCCCCGCATCGACTTGATCAACGCACTGGCCGCGTCGTAATGCTCGTCGCCCGTCCCGTCATACGCGATCGCTTTCCGCTGCATTGATTCTTCCGCGATCGAAGCGTCAATCCTGAGAGGAGAGTGGGCAGTGGGCGGTGGGCAGTGAGCAGTAGAAGAGGAGGCTGGCATTTCTGCATTTCCCTGCCCACTGCCCACTGCATACTGCCCACTGATTTGACTCAGTACCGCTATTTCCAGCGCCGTCAATGCACGGCGGGCGTCGCCGTCGGACCATTCGGCCCAGAGGTCCAGCGCCTTTTCGTCGATCTCAATCGGCAAATCGCCAAACCCACGCTCCTTGTCCGCGATCGCGCGCCTCAGCAATGCCTTGATCTCATCATTTTCGATCGCCTGAAACTGAAAAATCTGACTTCGACTCACCAATGCCGAGTTCACTGAGAAAAACGGGTTTTCGGTCGTTGCGCCGATGAGGATGATCAGCCCGGCCTCGACGTCGCCGAGCAGGATGTCCTGCTGGGCGCGGTTGAAGCGGTGGATTTCATCCAGAAACAGCACGGTGCGTTTCCCGCCGTGCCCAAGCCGATCCTTGGCGGCTTCGAGGATGGAGCGGACTTCCTTCACGCCGACGCTCGAAGCGTTCATCTGTTCAAAATGCGACTGGGTGTATGACGCGATCAGCGACGCAAGGCTGGTCTTTCCCGTGCCCGGCGGGCCATAGAACAGCACGCTCATCAACCGGTCGGCCTCCAGCATCCGCCGCAGCAATTTGCCGGGGGCAAGAAAGTGTTTTTGTCCGACGAACTCATCGATCGACCGTGGCCGCATCCGCACCGCCAGCGGCGCGACACGGTCCAACTGCTTCTGTCGTGAGGTTGCGAACAAGTCCATCGTGGTTGATCATATGCGATCGGCATCGCTTGCCCACCACCCTCACGAAGGAGGACGCATGAATACTCGCCTGATCGGTTGTCTTGTCGCAGCTATTGGGATGTTGGCGCGGCTTGGCGTCGCCCAGTCCACGTTACCCACCACTCAGCCCGCCAACGCGATGGACTTGGCCTCGATCGTGTTCGAATGGACGAAGGCGGAGTTGAAGCCAGAAGTCGAAGGAACGCCGCCGTTGTTTGTAATTGGCGGCTGGAAGCCCAGTCCAACAAACTGCAGGCATTACTACAGCATGGCTGTAAATGGCAGGGCGGAACGGGGGACCCGCCATGTGGTCGGGTATCTCGGCGGTCCATTCCCGGAGGGTTCGACGATCGTGGCAGAGTCGTTTGGTCGCGAGGGAAAACACCTAACACTGGTGTTACGATTTGATGAAAAACCGTCTGTGCCTCCAGTGCGCAAGGGCAGCGTCTGTTACTTCGCGGCGACACTGGACCCGGCGCTTCCCGAGGGGACTTATCAGGTCACAGTCGAACTGAAAAATCTGACAGCCGACGTTGATGCTCAGGCGACGCAACGAATCGAGTTTCAGAAGCCGGACCCGCTTCTGACGCAGCTAAAGGCAGAGCGTGAGTTGCTCAAGACGGTCTCGCAGAAGGACTTGGTTGATCGATATTGTGAACACGCAGCACAAATGAAGGGCATGGGCGTGCCGTATGAGGATCTGTCCATGCGCACTGCGGTGTTGGTGTGGGATGTAGAGACTGAGCGACTGGCGATGCTCAAGCGGGAAATCGTGAGTCGGGGCAGTGCAATCGGTCCTTTGTTAATCGCTGAACTGAAGGACCATGCGGCACGCAATGCTGAGCTTGAGCGAAGCGCATCGCCGCCGCGCGGAATCGCGCGAGAGTTGATGGACATGCTGGCCCAGATCGGCGACGCCCGCGCCGCGCCGGTGATGCTGGACCTGCTCTCGGGCAAAACTCGCTGCAACCGATTTGTCTCTCAGTCGGCGGTGGAACACATCGAAAAGCTGACCCATGTGCGATTCCGCAAGTTCGATCCGCATAACA
Organism: Phycisphaerae bacterium; assembly: GCA_041740275.1. GTDB lineage: Bacteria > Planctomycetota > Phycisphaerae > Tepidisphaerales > Tepidisphaeraceae > BPJO01. The sequence continues at coordinate 2,589 of JBGSMH010000214.1, read as the reverse complement.
CGTCCTACGCCGATGCGGTTCGTGGGCGCGACGCGACGGTCGACCCGCACAAGGAGGAAAGCCGTGTGGCGTTTGCCCGCGAACTGGCGGGCAAGTATGAGCGGTTTTTTCGCCAGTACCCCGCAAAGGACGCCGACGCAACGCCTTGGGCGAAACAAGCGGTTCGCATGGCCAGGGTATGGCTTGGCAGCGACGATTTGCCTGAGGCATACAACGCCGCGACGTTTCTCCGCTCCGGTCGCTATCGCCCGCGTATTATCGACGATAGTCCTGCCCGGACCACCGACCAGATCGCCGAGATTCTGGAACAGTGCGAGGTCGTCGGTTCAGAAAAGTCTGAGCAAGGGGTGGCATACTACACCTATCGTCACAAGCCCACAGGCCAGGTCCTGCCGGTAACGGTTTATAACTGGGCCGACTTGCTGACGAGTGGCCCGTCAGTTTCGCCACAGTACGCCGGACTGCTCATCCGCCTTGATCGTGAAATGCCAGACTATCCCGGTGGGATGGCCAACTACCTTTTCAAGATCGGCGGCACCGAAGCGATGGCATATCGCATTGAGGCGTACAAACGGCTGCTGGTTGAGATTAACAAAGCGGGCAACAACCCGACGACGGACATCAGTTCCAAGCAGGATCGTGCGCTGCAGCCGACGGTGCGGCACTGTCAGTTTTTCCGATGGGGCATCGAGCGCTGGGCGGGCCGGACCTTCGCCACCGACGCCGATCTGGACGCTTGGTGGTCGGCGGAGAAGGATAAGACGCAACAGCAGTGGTTGGAGACGGGATTGCCGATTACCGCAGCCAAAGCCGATTCGGGCGACCGGCAGTCGCAGTACCTGTTGCGTCTGATGTTAGGTGACGCACTGCCGCATGCACCGAATCACTTTGTATGGTTAAACCCGGGATCGAGTTCCGACCCACCGCCGCGCGCAGAGAGCATCGAGCCTTTCCGCGTCAAGTGGCTTTCCGAGAACGCCGACCGATTCCGTTGTGACGCGGAAAGAGGCATTTTCGTGGCAAAGTGAACTGGCAAACTGATGAAACCGATGCTAAACAATAAATACCAACTCCTGTCATTCGTTTGCGTCATCTGTCTCGCAACGCTGCTGACAGGCGACCAGCGCGATGCGACACAGCCGGTTTGGCGTTATGAGCAGGGGAAACTGGCGATTGAGTGCAGGAAAATCGCCGACCCGACAAATGAGAAACGCCATCGTTACGAGATTCGTTTTTGCCGAGACGACGGACATTCATCCGTGCTACTGGTCGCCCCCGCGTCGTCGGCCAGTGGAGACGGGCGGTTCCTTGACGATTACCGTCCGGTCTACTTCAATCTGACGAACGAGCGGGTGGATTTTGTGGCCAATTGGGACGGGGTCCGCGCTTTTGTCTTCACGCGCCGCGATGACCAAGACGCATGGACCCGCGCCCCTGCCGGACCCATTTCTGAGGTTCCCCTCTGGAACGGTGCCGCAGTCTGGGCACGAATCTGGAGCGACAAAGCAGGTAAAATCGGCTTGGAAATCGTCAACGAAAAACAGGAGTACGTCCTTTTCTATTTGAACAAGGACGGCTGGAAACGTGCTGGGAAGGATTGAACGGAAGGGTCGCGACGCAAGAGAGCCGAATCTATTTCGGTCTTCTATTCTTACAATTGAGGCGGGATTCGGATCATGAAAAAGCGAACGGCAGAACGGCTCAAAGTGTGGATGGTTTGCGGCGGGGTGCTCGCGGGATTCCTCCTAATCGCCCATATGTTCGTGTTTCATCTGAACTGGGCGATCGCACTCAACGCGTGGAGCCGAAATGAGGATTTTGTATTTGTGGGTAAGGTCGTCGATATCACCGGCCAGCCCGTGTCCGATGCGCGGGTGGATGCCGTCATCACTTACGCAAACACAAAGGCAATGCTGGATGGACGCACCGCAAGAAGATACGACGTGACTGTCCAAACCGACTCGCAAGGAATGTTCAGAGTGAAGGGCGATGGAACCCATATCGCGATCCTTGACGTCAAAAAGTCCGGCTATCGATGGATATGGGAACTTGATGGCTTCGAGACGCATGAACCTTCTGCACGGAACACCAGTTATTCCCTATCCTCATGGAAGCCTGATCCGGCAAATCTCCCGATCTATCCTCTTCAGCCGGTCGGGGAGACGGCGACGACCCGGCCATCCCGCGGCGGCTTCGATTTGCGGGGTGGGGGTGGATGGAAAAAGAACGAACCGACCGAACCGCGAAGATCCTCGATAGATCACCCGGAGGAAGTGGAGAAACGGCGGCAGTTCCGAAATCGTCAAGAGGAGTAAGGACGAACCTGAATCGCAGGAACGCCGAGCGCGAGCGGACGTGTCGGGGCAGCGGAACAGTCACCCGTGGAAAAACCTTGAATTGTCGCCCGCGCCTCAGGCCTACGCCGTACACCCACACGTGAAATCACGCTCACCCGCGCTCAGTTGATGGTTTGTACCATCGGGGAGCGTAAGCGACCCGGTGGTGTTGGCGGGGAGGGTGACGCGGTAGTGGAAGGTGGTGCCTTCGATTCGCCACGCCGATTCGATCCTGCCGCGGATGCTGTCGATC
>JBGSMH010000213.1:0-2635 GCA_041740275.1 Phycisphaerae bacterium | reverse complement strand
CCTTCCTTGCTGCCGATAGTGATGATGACTTCTTCTTCGGGGTCCAGCTCTACGCCGTACTTGGTCTGATACTTCTTTGCGACTTCGCGCCGCAGCCCTGCGATGCCGTTGCTGACCGAATACCGGTGGTTTCGCGGATCGCGGGCCGATTCTGCCAGTTTCTCGACCACGCACTCGGGCGTCGGATCGGTCGGGTTACCCATGCCCAAATCGATGATGTCCACGCCCGCCACCCGCTTCTCGTACTTCATCTTGTTGATGCGGCCGAAAAGGTACGGGGGCAACCGCTCGATGCGAGGCGAGACGGCGATCTTGAATGGGGTGTCTGACATAAAAACTCTTGCGCGATAAAACTTGATTACGAGGCATTTCTTGCAGCCGTATTATGGTTGCGTCGTCGGCACATCGGTTTCGGGCACGGTCGCCGGTGCAGTCGCGGGTGCGGTGGTCGGGTCAAGCATCGGACTGGTCGTCGGCGTCTGCCGCTGCTTTTCCATCTCCAGTTTGATCTTTTCTTTATCCCGAATCAGCTTATCCCGTGCCGCCAGTCGTTTGTCGAATTCCGCCTTAAGGACCGGGTCTTCGACTTTCAGCACCGCCAACGCCTGCTGTGCCAGCCGATTGCGAATTTCCTTGACGCCTTCGATGACCACCCGATCCTGAATGCTGTTGCGCAGGCTGTCTTTGACATCCTCAAACTTGACGGCCTTGGGGTCGATGCGCTTTTCCAGCTTGATCAGGTGATACGATCCGCCGGCCTGTACCGGGTCGCTGATTTCGTTATCTTTCAGCGCGAATGCGACACGTCGGAAGTTTTCGGGCAGTCGCGCATCGTTGATGGTAAACGGGGGTAGCTCCCCGCCGACCCGTTTGGTTTCTGGGTTGCGACTTTCGGCGCGGGCGACCGCGGCAAAATCCTCACCCGCTGCCAGCAATCGCTGCACCTTCTGCAGTTCCTGCGGGTTCGAGACCATGATGTGACGCACCTTCACCGATGCACCATACAACTGGTCGAAATGCATCTTCAGGTCTTCGTCGCTGATCGCGTTTTTGAGCGATGCCTGGGCGATCTTTCGCATCGCGGCGTTGGTGCTGATGATGATGTCGAACTCAGTTCGCGTCATCATCTGATCGCGAGGCTTGGGCTGGGCGAGGAATTGGTCGAGCAGATTCTCGCGGTCCTCGCCTTCACGGGCGTTTTCGAACATCTGATTGAGCGTCCACTGGCGTTCCTCATCGATATCGGCATCGCTGACAGTCATGCCCAACTGACGGCAGGTCTCAAACGCCAGTTCGCGCTGCACCAGATACATCAGCATGCCAAAGCCGTGCGCCTCTTTCAGCGCGTTCACCAGTTGTGCTTCGGTGATCTCCACGTCTCCGGCGGTGGCGACGACGACATCAGAATCGGGTGTAAGCGACGGTTTGTCCGGCACTTCGATGTTGTTGGACGAATCAATCTTCCCGTTCGCCGCCGGTCCGGTCTTGGGACCGCATCCGACGATCAAACCCGCAATTGTCAATCCGCTTAGCCACGCGTAACGCACGATGTTGCTCCCGCAAGGGTGAATCCATGATCTTCGACGATTGCGCCGGACTGTCAAGATTCGCCGACTGCGCGTCGAATCAGGTTTGCCAATATCCCTGTCGCCGTCCTTCTTTCATGACAAGAAATGCGTTGAATCCGCAGATGGACGCCGATTAGGTTAAGAGAGCCAGCACGAAACGAATACGGACACAGGCACACAGCTGCTCCGTAGTAAACTTCGCTTTCCCCGACATGAGAGAGTCCGTTGGCAGACCCTTGCATTGTCTGGCGATTATTTCTGCCCTTGCGGTTAGAATAAACCGGATGAAACTTGCCAACGCCGACGTCGGCGTTGTTGTGCAGAAGCAGAAGTGTCAATTTTTCAGGAGCCTACCGATGCGCACCGGAACCCGATTTGCGATGCTGTTCACCGCCGCTGCCCTGGTGATGCCGATGACGATGCCTGCCTACGCCGCCGACAAAGTCGCGGACAAGCAGGAGAAGGAAGTCGACGACGACAAGAGCGTGAAAGTGAAAATAGAGGACCTCCCCGAGGCCGTCCGCAAAACGCTGAAGCGCGAGGCCGGGGACGGAAAGATCAAAGAGATCGAAAAGGAAACCGAGGATGGCAAGACCATCTACGAAGCCGAAGTCATCATCGACGGCAGCAAGTACGAGATCGAGATCGCCGAGAACGGCAAACTGATCTCAAAGACGCTGTATGACGATGAGGACGATGACGACAAGGAAGATAAGAACGACAAGAACGATAAGTAAAGCGTCGCTGATACTTCGAGCGACCTCTGCAGGATCCGCCGTGCGAACCGTTCGTAAAAGCGGTTCGCACGGCGGATCAGCAAAATCACGGGATCAACGACTTCCCCGTCATTGATATCGGTTGCGTCAGGCCCATCAGCTTCAGCAGCGTCGGCGCGACATCCGCGAGACGGCCGTCTTCCTTGAGTTTGGTGCCTTTGAAACGGTCGTCGACGACGATCAGTTCGACATCGTAGATCGTGTGGGCGGTGTGCGGGCCGCCGGTGGCGGGGTCGACCATTTGTTCGGCGTTGCCGTGGTCGGCGGTGATGACGAGGCTGCCGCCTTGCT
>JBGSMH010000212.1:0-6394 GCA_041740275.1 Phycisphaerae bacterium | reverse complement strand
GGCCAGATCAAGACCGGTGCCCCGGCACGATCGGACCGCGTGGCCAAGTACAATCAACTGATCCGCATCGAAGAACAGCTCGGTGATCGCGCTGTCTACGGCGGGAAGTTGTGGAATAAGTAAGAAGGAGTGGCCAGTGGTTAGTGGCGAGTGGCTAGAAAGACGTTTGATCTCCTAGCCACTAACCACTAGCCACTGACCACTAATCCCGCATGGACGACCCGCGCAAGGATGCGCCCACTTTCGATCTGTCCGCCCAGGCGTCTGAGGATGAGGATGTCCTCCAGGTCGTCGCTGACGATCTTGCGCCTGCGGTCAACTCTGCGGAAAAAAAAAAGCCCGAAATAAGCGACGCCCCGCGAAATCCGGCGTCCGACGCACTGTTGTTCAACGCGTTGGTGTCGTCCGCCGCGCCAGTCCACTTGACCAAGCCTTCTATATCGCCCCCAAGCAGCCCGCCCGCACCCGCCGAAGAGCCGCCTGAACCGATCTCTGACCCTGTTGAAATCGAAGCTGAATTGCGTCAACAACCCATTCTGGTTGTGGAATACGGCGCAACCGAGGCTTTGCCCCGAGAGCGTACGGGCGCATGGTGGACTTTGCCGTTGATGTGTGCCGGATTGGCGATCGTCGCCTGTGCCGTGTTGGTGCCTGCTGCCGATGAAAACCGCCGCGACGGGCACGAACTGGCGCGGATCGAACGCGATGTGGCACATTTTGAAAAGCAATCTGCGGTCAACAAGCAGTTTTTGGAGCATGTCAGCACCGACCCCACACTGGCCGAGCGACTGGCGATGCGGCAACTGCGGCTGACCCGCGCAGATTCGCGGATCGTGCGCTCACCCAAAGCGGATGACCCGTTCAGCATGTCTCCCTACGCACTGGTCTCGATCGACCCGCCCAAGCCGATGCCCGAATATCGCCCAGTGGGCGGGTTCCTCAGCCGTTACTTTCTGGATCCGCAGGGGCAAATCTATCTGACCGGCCTCGGCATCCTCCTGACGGCGGCCGGTGTGATCCTCGGCGGTGGGGCACCGAGGCGGGTAGCTGAAGAAGCGGTGTGATGTCTCAATTGCTAGACTTCGCCAACCCACTGCCTTTTCAAACGATACCCGCTGCCAATATTGATCGCACGGATGTGATTCATTTGCACTTCGGCCTCGAAGTGTGAGTGTCCACAAAAAACGTGGGTGATCCGCCGGTCCGTCAGCAGTAGATCACCCATGCGGGACGACCCCAGATAAGCCCGGGCAAAATCCCACGTCGGCGAATTGCGCGGGGGCAACAGGTCCTCAAACGGGACATGATGCACCCCCGCGACGATGCGACACCGCGCCGGAACCGCATCGAGCGATCGACGCAGCGATGCCAGCCGATCCTCCAAAAACGCCTCATCAGATCGTCCCAGCTTGACCATCTTCCCGTCGTTCCAACGCGCGACAATCTCAAGCGCATCGGGCGTGACGTCATCGCCGAGCAGGTGCTTGTAGGCGCTCAGGTGGCTGGCGGCACCGGGGGAGACTTTGGCTTCGTAAAAGCGACGCGGAACGGGCAATCCGACCGGCGCGTAGCTGTAGTCGTACCAGCCGACTGAGCCGATGATCGCGACGTCGCCCTCAACAAACGGATCATCCTCCAACCAATGCCAGCCGAGTGCGCGGATGCGGGCGGGCAGTTCGGTTGTGAACAGGTCATGGCTGTCATCGCGTCGCGTCCAAAGTTCGTGATTGCCGCAGAGGAAAAGCTTGGGTCTGTCGAAACGGATCTGCGAAAGCGCCGCTTCGAGTTGGCCTTCATCGGCGGTGGCAGTGTCTCCGACGACCAGCAACACGTCGGCAGGGGTGTGATTCAGATCGTCGATCGCCTGCTGCGCCAGTCCGCGACTTCGGTTGTGATTAAAGTGCAGGTCGGCGGTGACGAGCAGTCGCATGGCCTGAATCGTATCACGCCCGCGTGATCAGGAAAGCGGTGCGGGCTCGGCGGGCCGTTTGCGCGCCAGCCGCGATATCGCCGCGATACCCAGCCCGACGCGCGTTCGGTGCGGCGACGGTGCCTGACAATGCGGGCAGGTCATTTCCTTATCGTGTGGAAGTGGCTTGTGACAGGCCCGGCAGTGGACGCAGTGCCCGCGCCTTTTCCAGCGTCGGACCAGACTCCAACGCCACAGTGCCTGCGTCCCAAAATACGCCACCAGTGCACAAAAAGTCGAAAAGACAAACGATCCGATTAGGAACGGATAGACCACGCCAATGTTGCCCCACATGAAGCTGAAAAACGACTTGATGCCGTTGATGAAGCCTTGATCGTGGATCGCGGTCACCGTGCGTTTGATCTCGTCGAGGAAGCCGGTGGGTTCGGACCAGGTGACGATCAGCCCGATCTGATAGCACAGCCAGATCGCCGGGATCATGGTGAACGGGTTGCTGATCCAGCAACAGGCGAAGGCCAGTGGGACGTTGCCGCGGATTTTCCAGGTGATGAAACAGGCGAAGGGCGACTGCATCGGGATCGGCACCCACGCCCAGAAAAGCCCGACCGCCAGCCCGCGCGAGACGCTATGGCGATTGAGGTGCCACGCATTGGGGTTGCCCAGGGTACGGCGCAGCCAGCCCGCTTTTTCACCGGCGAAGCGCTGCTTACTGGGCATCAATTTCCGAAACAATCGTCGGGCCATGCTTGTGCCTGTTACCTGTACCTTTGATTGACCTCTCGAACCATCTTATCGGGAGGAATATAGATCATGTTAAGCGATTGGCGACAAGGGACTTTTCGATCCGCTGAACCGATGCGAAATCGATCATACCCGCGGCGACATGCGTCACGTTCTCTGCCGCCGACGCGACGCCGAGGATCGTCGCATCCGCCAGCGATAGCCCGCGCGACAATCCCACCGCGATCCCCGCTGCCATCGCGTCGCCTGATCCGATCGGGCTAACGAGATTGACCTTCGGCGAATCGATTGACCATTTGCCCGCCGGGGTCGCGATGATCGTCGGTTTCGCGCCATTGCTGACGATGATTGCCGTTGCGCCCACGCCAAAACATGCCGATATCGCGTCATCGAGCGACCCGCCAAACGTAGCGCACATCTCTTCAACATTGCATTTGACGATCACGCGATGTCCGCAGGCCTGCCGCAGGGATTCGCCTTTGGCGTCAATGATTACCGGCAGTTCACAGTTGGCACTGAAGGCGATCGCCGCGATCGTGGCATAGAAATCCTCTCCAATCCCCGGCGCGATCGTGCCGCTGCAGACGATGGCGCGGGCTGGGAGAAGCAACTGGCGGATCGCGTCCAGAACGCGTTCGCGTTCATCGGGACCGCTCTGCGGGGCTTCTTCGACAAGCTCGGTTGTCTGCCGGGACTTGCTGTCGATGAGCGTGACGCAGACGCGGGTGGGGTGGATGGATTCGACGAAATGGTGGGCGACGTCGAAGTGATCCAGATCATCGCGGAGGATACGTCCGGTATCTCCACCGGCGATGCCGATACAGGTGACCGGTTCGCCGAGCAGTCGTGCGACCCGCGCCACATTCACCGCCTTGCCCGCCGCCGAAACATGGACGGATTTTGCGCGGTTGACGGCATCGAGCGTCAACCCGTCGAAAATCATCTGCCGCGCCACTGCCGGGGTCGTACCGATTGCCAGGATCATTATAACTCCATCAGCATGTCGATTGTCGAAACCCTAAACCCACATGCCGCAAACAGTTTCCGCCCGACCTCGTTGGCCTGCGCGGTTTGCAGACGAATCTGTTTGATGCCCATTTCCGTAAACCGCTCGATCACCAGCATCGTCAATTGCGTGCCCAGCCCTTCATTGCGGTACGTCGGATCAATCCAAAGATCGTGTACCCAGCCGAACTCGGTCGTCGCGTAGATGGGGATATCTTTCTCGATCGTGCAGACGACGTACCCGACGAGTTGGCCAATATGTTCTACAACCAGAAACACGCTCCGCGGGTCTGTTGCCCGGCCGCGAAGCCAGCCCTCGTACATTTTCTCGGGCTGGTCGATGGTCGTAAATCTCGCCGCGTCCCACGACTGATGCAACTGACAAATCGCGCGCACCATCGGGAGCACGTTCGGCACGTCATCGGGCGTGGCAGGGCGGATTTCCATAGCGGTCTCTCAACTCAGGTGCGTACTGAAAAAGGTGTACCAATTGTTGAACATCATGTCATCCACCGCATTGGCGTCGAATCCTGCGTCTTGCAGCGCGATACCGAGCTTGGGCAGATCCGCGATCGTCGTGAACTCCTGCGGGATTTGCTCGCGTCCCAGCCCGCCATCCATGTCCGTGCCGATGCCGACGTGTTTGGCGTCACCGGCCAGATCGCACACGCGATTGATGTGATCGACCATGTCCGACAGATTCGCGCGGCGTTTGCCATGCTCGGTCGAGGGTACGAGAAAGTTTTCGTACGCGTTGATGCCCACAATCCCGCCGCGTTGGACGAGGGCGCGGATCATCGCGTCGGTGAGTTGCCGTTCGCTCCAGTCGTCGCCGACGATGTTGCGGCAATTGCTGTGCGACGCGATCACCGGCCGGGTCGCCAGATCAAGCATCTGCCAGAAACTCTGCTCCGCCAGGTGCGAGGCATCGTGGATCAATCGCAGCTCATCGATCTGGCGGATAAGTTTTCGACCCTCCGGCGTGATCGGTCCCGGCGTCCCGGTCCCGCCCGCATATCGCGATTTACGCCACGACAATCCGACAATCCGCACGCCGCGATCGACGAACATTTGCAGATCGTCAAAATCACGGATCGCATCGGCTCCTTCCAGCAGCAGCAGGTAATTCGTCGCGTCTTTGGTTGCGCCGGTCAAACCTTTGTGGAGGAGTCCGTCGCGCTCGAGTTGATCGTAAAACTCGAGTTGGGCGATCGCCATTGTGTGGGCTTCGTCCCAGGTCGTGTAGCCGGGCTGGTTGTCATGTGCGGGCTCGCAAAAAATGGTGGCACAGATGTTTGTTACCGCGCCAGCGCGGAGGTCGGGCAGGCCGACGGTGGCGATCTCGTTACCGATCGTCGGTTGCTCGATCGCCGGACGGGTGATGTCTCTGCCGCGAAAGGCGTTCATCGCAAGATCAAGATGGGCATCAAAAATGGGCATTTTTTCTCCGAATTATTCATACATCGCCAGCAGATGCCGCACGACACTTCTGCCCAGCGTGACGAGGTTGTACCCGCCTTCGAGTACGCTGATCACCCGCCCCTCCGTATGTGCGTCGGCAGCGGCCATCAGTTGCCGGGTGATCTGTGCAAAACCGTCGTCGGTCAACTGGATATGCGCCAGCGGGTCTTCGGCGTGGGCGTCAAAACCGGCACTGATCAGCAGCATCTGCGGCTTGAACCGATCGATCGCGGGCAGCACCTTGTGGTCGATCGCGCTCAGATAATGCGAATCGCCTGAACCGGGGGAGAAGGGAAGATTCAGCGTCGTGCCACGCCCCGGACCGTCGCCGCTTTCGTAGGAATGGCCGGTGCCGGGATAGAGGGTGTCAGGGTGTTGATGCAGACTGATAAACAAAACGCTGGGATCGTCCTCAAACGCCGCCTGCGTACCGTTGCCGTGATGCACATCAAAATCGACGATCGCGATCCGGCTGAGCCCATGCTTCTGCTGTAGATGCCGGGCGACGATCGCGACGTTACTCAATAGACAAAACCCCATCGCCCGATCCGGCTCGGCGTGATGTCCCGGCGGGCGCGAGCAGGCAAACGCCCGCTTCACCCGCCCATCCATCACCGCATCGGCGGCGGTCAGACAGCAGCCCAGCGACAACAGTGCGATCTGAAAACTCTCCGGGCAGGTCGGCGTATCGCCTTGATAGAGCACCGCCCCAAACGCACAGGCGTGCTTGAGTCTGTCGATCATCGCCTGGGGGTGAACCAGTCGAGCGTCGGCCTCGGTTGCGGGGATCGGGTCGATCTCCAATAAACGGTGCGACTGGCGCTCGATCCCCAGATCGATCTGAAAGTCCGCAAACGGGTCGGCCGACTCGATCAACCCCGCCGCTCGCACCGCACGATGGATTGCCCGCATTCGGTCCGGCCGCTCCGGGTGATGGGCACCCGTGTCGTGCAGAACGCAATCTGGAGAAGAGACAAATCCAACCATCAAAAAGAGTGTAAGCGGTACGGCGAGGAATGTGGAATGGGACGGTGAGGAACTTCGAAAACCGATTTCACCACGGAGAACCGGAGGCACGGAGATCAAAAGGGCTTGGGGCTTAGGGTTTGGGGCTTGGCGGAAGGCGTGGTTCGTGGTTGGTGGTTCGTGAAGAACGGGATTCGGTCTTCGTCTCCTGACTCCTGACTCCTGACTCCTGTCTCCTGTTTCCGGCCACTTGTTGCATTTGTTGCATCGGTTTTCGTCCATACAGATCGG
>JBGSMH010000211.1:0-5424 GCA_041740275.1 Phycisphaerae bacterium | reverse complement strand
CTCGACCGAGGCGCTCTTCAAACGCCCGCCCAAAGAGCTGGATGCGGTCATCATCGTCACCCCGCACACGCTTCACTTCGAACAGTCGATGGCCGCTTTAGACGCGGGGTATCATGTGCTGGTCGAAAAGCCCATGGTCACACGCTCCGACCACGCCAAGAAACTGGCGGCGAAGGTCAAGGAAACGGGACTGCTGCTGCAAGTCAGCTTCCAGGCCAGCTACAGCGCTGAGTTTGCCTACATTCGCGATGTGCTCGCCAAAGGTGGGCTTGGCGAACTGCAAACCGTGACCGCATGGTCACACCAGAACTGGCTCAAAGCCTGCGCCAATTCCTGGCGACACGACCCCAAACTCTCCGGCGGCGGACAGATGTACGACACCGGGGCACACCTGTTCAACGCGATCGCATGGTGCCTCGATCGGCCGATCGAGGAAGTCTTCTGCTGGCTCGATAAGAAGACCGTGCCGGTCGATATCAACGCGGTCATGACGATCCGCTGGGAAGGCGGCGTAGTCGGTACCGCCACCATCTCGGGCAACACGCCCGGCTGGGATCAAGGCATCATCATCGCCGGGGACAAGGGTCGCATCCACACCGGTATTCATGGTAGTCAACTGGAGCACTTTGACGCACGCGGGAACAAGATCAAATACCCCGCCGTCCCGTTCCCGCATCAATCGCCGGACCGCAACTTCGTCGATTGCCTGCTCGGCCGCACCGAACCGATGTGTCCGGTCCGCTACGGCATCCTGCATTCGTGGCTGATGGATGCGCTTTACAAGAGTGCAAAGACCCGCGCACCGGTCAAGCTCACCAAGCCGCCGCTGCCCGTGGAAAAGGCGAAGCCGACCACCGGCTTCAGCGCCAGCACGCTGCGCGACCTGATCACCGCAGAGAACGCAGCCAACCCCTGCTGAACCGTTCGGTTAGGCACCGATGACGATATTGTCGATCAGTCGCGTCGCGCCCACCCGCGCTGCGATCGCGCACGTCACCGGCCGATCAAACGTGTCGGCGGGCTTTAGCGTCTTGCTGTCTACGCACGCCACATAATCAATTGCCAGCGGAACATGCCCGAGTTTGCCCGGATCCAGCAGCATCCGCTGCATGATCGCGATCAATTTACTGGTCACCTGCGCCCCCGCTTTGGCTTCGGCCTCGGCGGCAAATAGCGCTCGCGAAATGTTCAACGCCCGTGCCCGCTCGTCGGCCGACAAATACTGATTGCGGCTGCTCAACGCCAGCCCGTCGGCGTCACGCAGCGTCGGGCCGGCGATCACCGCGACCGGAAAGTCCAACGCCTCGGCCATCGCCTCCAACACCCGCAACTGTTGAAAATCCTTCTGACCAAACACCGCATATTGCGGCTGAACCAGATTGAACAATTTGGCGACCACCTGACACACGCCCTGAAAATGCCCCGGCCGGTGTCGGCCTTCCAGCGTCTGGGTCAGTTCTGGCAGGTCAATGGTGATGTTCGCCCGCCCGGCCGGGTAAATCTCCTCCGCCGAGGGGGCAAATACCAATTCCACCCCTTCAACGCGGCACAGTTCAAGGTCCTGCTCCAGCGGACGCGGGTACTTGGAGTAATCCTCGCGCGGACCAAACTGCGTCGGGTTGACGAAGATGCTGACGCACGTCTGCCGTGAGTATTGCCGCGCCAGCCTCACCAGCGACAGATGCCCCGCGTGCAGCGCCCCCATCGTGGGGACAAACCCGATCACGCCCATCCGCGAACGGGCTTCCCGAAGTGCTCGAACCGTTTTTACGACCGTCATATTTCGCCAAGCTTAGGCGTCGCCGTGCGCCGTACAAGTCCGATCGCGTCGTGGCTCAGGAATTGTCCTCGGCCTTCCGGTCCGCCAATATTTCGGTCGCGAGGTCACAGTGGGGTTTTCAGTGCGCAGAGGCCGGGATTGGAAATCTGTTCGGTGGCATTTTGTCGCACCGCCCATTTTTTAGTTGCATTCCTGAGATTAGTCCGATTATCGTCTTCCGACGTACCGTCAAGGATGTTTCACCCGCGAGGATGGGGCTTTGACGAAAGCTCGTATTGGGGTCTGCATTATGGCATCAAAATCAGTTCATCGGGGATCGGTCCTTCAACGCGCGGTCGTCGAAACACTGGATAAACGGGTCCTGCTCAGCGGCACGCCCAACGAATATCTCACCATCGAAGCGGAAAACTTCGACGATAGTTTCTCGACCACGCACGCATGGGTTTCTTATTCCCAAGGCGGGTTCAATGGCTCGGGCGTGCGGGCGATGGAAAGCGACAAAACCAAGATTGAGTTCGGCAGCGCATCATCCGCGCCGCGGCTGGACTACAACATCAACTTTGCCACCGGCGGCAGCTACTACGTCTGGGTGCGGGGCATCGGATTCGATGGCAATTCAGACAGCGTCCATCTGGGCGTCAACGGTGTGCCGCAGCAGAGTGCGGGCAACATCGCGATCCGCCGGGAGGGCGTGATTTGGAGCCGATTCTCCACCGAGATCGGCGCATCGGCGACCCTCTTCTTCAATGCAGGCGCGCAAACCATCAGCCTGTTCATGCGTGAATCCGGCACCAGCGTCGATGCGATCAAACTGACGACCGACAAGGCGTATCGGCCGGACCAGGAAGCTTCGATCCCGACGATCAGCCTCGCACCGAATACACCCAATAGCGGGACGATCACCGAGGGATCGGACGACGGCATCACCTACACCTTCGCCCGCAGCACCGCGTTCGGCGATTTGCCGGTGGCGGTAAGCCAGTTCAGCGGGACAGCAATCGCCGACGACTACACCGTCAGCGGCCAGAACGTGGCTTCCAACCCCGCGACCGGCGCTTTTACCGTCACGTTCAAAGGCACAGAAACCCAAGCCAGCTTCACCGTCCACGCCAAGTCCGACGTGATTGTTGAGGGTGATGAAAATCTCACTTTGTCGATCGACGAATCGAGCGGTGACAGCTACCGCGTCGCGGGGGGCACGGAAACGACAACGACGATTGATGACTTGCCGGTGGTCAGCCTTGCAGTGCCGGACAATGAATTGCTGGAAGAGGATACATCGAATTCCGCGACGTTCACTTTCACCGCAAAAAGCTTGGGAAGTTTAGATTCGCCGCTCACTGTGTATTTCGAGTTGCTAACCGGTGACTCGAGTGATGCAACACTTGGATCGGATTTCTTGCTGAACAATGCGATAGCTGTCGGCGAGGGCATTTATCAAGTTACCATTACAGGGAGTGATTATAATAGTGAGGGCATTGCAGTAGTCACCGTGACAGCACTGGATGACTCTATTCCTGAGAGTGATGAGTATGTAAGAATTAAACTCTTGCAGGGCTTGAATGAAGCACCCAGTTCATCGCTTTCATATGTACTTGCTCAGGTTGGGAACCCTATTGGTAGAGCTCGAGTCGTTGACAGGGCCTTATCGGCTAATGTACGTGAATTGTCATTTAGTGCGACCGACGCAAGCATGTTCAATCGGATTATTCAAGATGGGCATATCAATGCAGACGGACTTCCGGACCCTGCCAAAACGTTTGGGACTATGCAGTGGAAAGACGGAGATGATAACGGTGTTGCGGACTTCTCATATCCGTTAGCATATACAAGAAGCGGAATCAATAGTACGGATGTTTACCCAACTGTTCGGGTGAAGATCAAAGTGAACGGACCGAATACGGGGATATATAGGATAAGGGGTTCCGGATCCGGGTTCCTTTTCGAACCCAAGGCCGCACTTTTCGTGAATGGTTTTGTCATTGCGGACATGGTAAGCACGGTGCCAATGCCCGCGACAATTTCCAGATTTGACCTTAAGGTTGATTGGGAAGTAAGTAAGGACGCAGGCGTGAATTGGGTTTCCGCCGGCCAAACAAGAAACCGAGCTTACGTCACCAATGTCGATTTAGCCAACCCCGTAGCGGAAACAGTCCTCAACATTGGTTGCTGGAATGCGACAGGGAAAACAGACCCCGATGAAGTGCTCGGCGCTATTTGGAACGATTTCATAGACCGCACCGTGTACCGCTCTGATGACACCAAGATGTTTTATTGGGGCCAGGCTACGCAAGGCCTATCCGCAACAGCAAATCCGTCCGATAGGTACGGCGAGTTGATTAAGCATGTGGATGGTCAGTGCAACGCTTGGGCGGAGCTTCTGGTTGTTGTACTTGCCGTGCAAGGCGTCGAGTCATCGTTTTTTGCGGTTGTGCCATTGGTTGGAGGGTTTGAGGTAAACACGGCAGTGGCACAGGGCCATAGCAACGCGCCTACTAGATTCACAGATCACGCAGTCGTAAAAGTAACGAAGAATGGATCAACAACCGTGTATGATCCCTCGTACGGAACAAGCTTTGCTGGCACGGCAGGTTTGACACCAGAGCGACAATGGGAGGAGACCAGTATTATCGGGCTCGTTCCCGGTGGCGGATCTAACACTGCTATTGCCAACCCAGCAAACAATCAGGATTTCCATTGGCTTAACCAATTATCGGGCCTGCCACTTTTTGTGTATGAGCCATGAATGCATTGTCCACGATTCTACACAACGTCAAATCGAACTGGCGAGCCCTGTTCGCCGCGCTATTGTGCGTCGTCGCAATAGGCGCATGGCTGGCCCCGGCCTATCACTTGGGAAAGCGCCCTTCAGGCGACTTGATAACCCTTCGCTCGCAGTTCGGCGTTTTTCGTGTCACCTATATCTTCAGCAAGGGACAACCCGCGACCGCAACGTTTTTAGACGAGCAGAAAAAGGACTGGCAATCAACGGCGGTCCACCTGGAGAGTTGGCACCGAGTTTATCCATTTCTCGGACCATTCAGGATAAGCAATCTCCGGGTGTACTGGCGGGAATATCTGCTGCCGTCGGCAGGCTCCGAGACCATGCAATACCGATTTATTACGGGGGCTTCAGGCCCGATACAGATTCCCATATGGCGAGTATGCCTGCCTCTGTACTTCCTGTTCATACCAGCGATTTGGCAAATGATCGGATACGGCCTGCGCCGACGTCGTAACCGGTTCCGAGTTGGGGTCTGCCCGCGCTGCGGCTACGACCTGCGCGCCTCGCCCGACCGTTGCCCGGAGTGCGGTGAAGTTCCCGAATCCGCACCGCGATCCGCCGCGTAATCGGCGAACAAGCTGTCCCTCGGCGTTTGTATCGCCCGGGTCCAAACGGTCTACCGTCGCCCGCGTCGCGTGGAGAGTTGACGCAGTGCGGGGTGGTGTCAGTGGATGGCAAGAAATCGGCGGATTTGCTTTTTTTTTCGCCGACTTTTGGGGTTTTCGGGGATATAGTTCTCTTCTCGTTTAACGCTGTGTTTGGGGATTTCCGTCATTGGCTTTCCACGCGCGGCGTTGCTCTCTGACAAGTGAAGAGGAAAGATTAAACTCCGGCCGGAAAGGTAGGAGTTGCAACAGTT
>JBGSMH010000210.1:0-3027 GCA_041740275.1 Phycisphaerae bacterium | reverse complement strand
AGCAATTCCGATCGCGGCATTCGGATTGCTAAGCCCTATCATCTGTGCCGGTGCGATGGCGCTCAGCGACATCACTGTCATCGGCAACGCACTGCGACTAAAGCGCACGCGTCTGTAAAAAGCTGTTAGGAGTTTTATGTCCATGGAAGGTTCTTCCCGCCGTGTGCGCGTGCGCCACACCAACACTTATCATTATGAAAACCCGGTGCAACGCAGTGAGCATTGGCTGCACCTGCGGCCAGTCCACGATTGGCGGCAGCAGGTCGTCTCATCGCGAATCAGCCTCGATCCCGCAGTCGAGTTGATCGAGTACGAAGACGTTTTCGGAAATGCCGCGTCACGTTGCGTGGTCGCCGGTCCGTATACGGAACTGAAGATTGAAGCCGAATCGATTGTCGATGTGATGGAGATCGACCCCTTCGCCTTTGGACGCCGCCCGATCAATCGGCCGACCTTTCCGATTTCGTGGATGCCATGGGAACACACCGTTTTGTCTCCCTACCTGATCCCCGAAGAACTGCCGCCCACGCAACTTCGGGAACTCAATGATTACGCCCGCTCCTTCGTCAAGGCCAACCGCTACGACGTCATGGAGACGCTTTTTAACATCAATCTCGAACTATTTCGCAACTATTACTACACCCCCGGCTCGACGACGCTGGCGACCAACCCCCATGATGTCCTCCGCTCACGGCAGGGCGTGTGTCAGGATTTTTCCAACCTGTTTATCATGCTCGCGCGCCTCTTGGGCATCCCGGCGAGATACGTTTGCGGATACATCTACACCGGCAATACCGGCAATATGCGGGCCGGATCGGATGCGTCGCACGCATGGGTGCAGCTCTACATCCCCGACATCGGCTGGAAGGGTTTTGACCCGACCAACGGCAATTTGCCGCAACTGGACCACGTCCGCGTCGCCGTCGGCCGACACTACCGCGACACCGCCCCGATTACCGGCACCATATTCGGCGGCGGGGGAGGCGAACGCATGAGCATCGAAGTCGAGGTGGTCGAAATCGCACCGCCGACCGAAGTTCGTCCGACGGTCCCATCGGTGGTTTTGTCGCAGGTTTAGGCTGCTCTGATTGCTCCGATCACCGTCGCCGCTTCATCAGCAACAATCCCGCACCTGCCAAGAGTCCCAGCGTTGCCGGTTCAGGAACCAGCACATTCGCCGCGTAGTCCACAGCCGCCTCGTGGGCCGATTCATCAGCGTTGAAGCCCCACACGATGTAGACCGGATCGCTCGCCGCCACGCCGGTCATTGTGCTGGCCATCTGCAGCGTCAACAGATAGACGCCATCGGTCGGTGCGTCGCCGAGGGTGTTATCGAAAAGATATGTACTGGCGTGCAAGTGCAGCGAGTCGCCACTGGCCCAGGAGATCGGAAAGTCTGTCGTGTTGGTTTGTGCACCGGTCCCGGCCACCCGGTTTGCGCCCGAGAGCGACAGGCTTAAAGTCTCGCCATTGGGGACAGGAACAAACGTTCCAGCAATTTCGTTCCAATATTTCAGATCGTCGATAATGCTTACGCGGATGCGATCATCGGTCGTCGCCCGTAGGCCGGTGCTGTTGGCGGGCACCGAAGTATCGTACGTCCCGCTGATCGCATTGTAGATCGCACTCGGCGGAATCGCGCTCGAAGCATCGCGCGACAACCCCGGATCGCTCGCAAAATTAGGCAGAAACGGGTCTTCGCCAAACTCATACTCAAAGACGTATCGCGACGGATCGTAGTATCGAAAGGTGTTAGTCCCGGTCGATTCATCTGTGAACGGGTTGGTGTCGGATGCGTGCGACAGGCCCCCGACCGCGACCTTGCCGATATCGAGATAAGGCGACAAATCGAAGTGAACGTGCTCTTCAGCGGCTAACGCGATAGTGGTGCTAAACAATAAACCGAATGAACAGGATAACAGGCGCATTGCATTCTCCTTGGTAAGAAAAGAGCGATCGAAAAAAAAATTGGTTAAGTTAGTGGGCGGTTTCCGGATCAAAGGCGTTGGCTTTTCCGATCTCGATACCGGCTTGGACGACATCGCGAAGCGTTCGCGATTCGGCATGGCCGTCGAGGAAACCGTAATTGGCGACCGCGTCCCAATGATTGCGTCGCCCGCCGTGCATTGCGGTTTCGCATTGTCGGGACGCGATCACTGGCGCACCCGGTCCCACCCACATCTCCAGATGCGGGTGGTCCGCTCCGGCGAATTCACCGGTCTTGGCCATCTCCAGGAACTGGACCGTCGCACTGGTTCGGCGAACATCGGTGATCTTTACAAAAGGCCCGCCCCACGGGACCAAGTCACGATCGAGAAACGGATTAATCCCATAACTGGACTGACGTCGTTGATCTGCGGGTGCACTGGGGATCGGCGACCCCTCCGGCGCCGGTCCCCAGTGCGGGCTGTCGTCGGCGGGGCAGCGGGCGACGAGTTTGTTCTGGTAATAGCTGTTGAGCGTGGTGAACCAGGCGATCTCATCGTGCATGTGCGCCCCGCCGTGCCCCAAGCCCGCCTGGATGAGGTATCCACGGTTATCGTTGCAGTAAAGAATCTGGGCCATCTGCATATTGCGGAGGTTGCTCAGACACTTCATTCGCTTGGCCGCCCGGTTGGCGGCACCGAGGGTGGGCATGAGGATCGAGATCAGCAACGCGATGATGCCGATGACCACGAGCAACTCCACGAGTGTAAACCCGCGGCTCCGCTGGGATGCAAAACGGATGCTTGTGCAAGTAGGTTGCATTTCGGTTGGAAATGTAATCAGCTTGCATCTGGATGTCAATCACAAAATCTTTGCCCACGCCCCACCTGCCCACTGCATTTCACTTTTGCCGAAACTTCGCCATCTATTTCTTGACAAATCAGTCGTTTGGTATAACCATATATCCGAATAAACGGATAAAGATCGCGACCGGGACATCTTCCTGGCGCGTTTGACCAAGACTTTTTTCAGGAGACCCCGCATGTCCGCCACGCTCGCAGCCCCGAAATCGTCGTCGTCAACGTTTGAATACAAGGTCCG
>JBGSMH010000209.1:0-11705 GCA_041740275.1 Phycisphaerae bacterium | reverse complement strand
ATCATCGACGACGTCCAACACACGCGCGGATTGCTCAAAGACCCCGTTGCCTATCGTGCAATGCTCGAAGCCTTCATCGCTTCAACCTAACGACCCGCACTCCGAACCATCTCCAGTGCGTCTTTGAGCACGACGGTTCGTTCATAGAGCGATCGCCCGACGATCACGCCCCACACGGGCAGATCGAGCAGGCCGCGAATGTGGTCGATCGAACCGACCCCGCCCGAGGCGATCACCGGCACCCGACCCGCAAGCGCCAGTTCACGCGTGTGCGTCAGGTTCGGACCGGTCATCATCCCGTCTTTGGCGACATCCGTATAAAGCAGCCCCGCGACCGGCCAATCGGTCACGCGCCTGGCGATCTCGACGGCACTCAGCGTCGATGTCTGCGTCCAGCCGCGCGTGGCGATCATCCCTTCCTTGGCGTCGATCGCCAGCACCAATTTCTGTGCGTAAGTCGGGTGAGTCGCCAGGGATTCAAACCACGCCCAGTCTTCGATCGCTTTGGTGCCGATGACCACGCGTGACGCCCCGCACGCCAAAAGCCGATCGACATCCTCCGTCGATCGCACGCCGCCACCCACCTGCACGTTTAGTCCCGATGCCGCGATGATCTTCGCGATCAATTCCGTCTGCACGCAGCGGCCTTCCTTGGCACCGTCGAGATCGACGATATGCATCCAAGTCGCTCCGTCGGCCCGAAACTGCCCTGCGGTGACGCACGGATCGACGTCATAATTGATCTGCTGGGCGTAATCGCCTTGCTTGAGACGAATGACCTGCCCGTTGCGCAAGTCGATGGACGGAACGATCGTAAACTTCATCGGCGAGGTTTTACCGTCTGCGTCCCCAGATCACAAAGGACGCTCACCCGACGCTCACGCCGGGGCGAAATGAGCTAGGCTGCAGGCAGGCTCCTCGCCGTGGACTCATGCAGCAAAAAAAGTGCTTCGGCGTGTCGTGTGCTCACTTGGGTACAAGCGCCATCCCGCACTCCGGGCAACGTCCCGGCTGCTGGGCGATCACCTCCGGGTGCATCGGGCAGGTGTAGATCGCCACAGGCGCGGTGGTCGGCGTTTTGGCGGCGTCGCGATCCGTGGATATCCCGTCACGTTGCAGGTCGTCATCCCGCGCCAGGTCTGCCAGCGTGCCCGGCGGTGCGTTGTACCACCCCGGATCGTCGTAGCTGGTCAGGCTCTCGCGAACCTTGAAGATCGTGAACATGCCGCCCATGGTGATATAGTCGTACGGACCTCGCGCACCGACCATCGGGATGCTGTTGTCGGGGACCGACATGCCCATTTCTCCCATTTCTCCCATGCCATGCTCGCCCATGGTCATGTAATCCGGCAGCAGCTTGCGCATCTTCTGGTCGAGATCGCCGGGCTTGACGCCGATCATGTTCGGCAGGCCGTGGCCCATTTGATTCATCAGGTGGTGGGTCATGTGACAGTGCATCGCCCAGTCGCCGGGATTGTCGGCGAGGAACTCGACATCACGGGTACTCCCTACCGGCACAAGCACCGTCGTCTCCGGCCACTGGCCAGCGTCGGGAATGTCCCCGCCATCGGTGGCGATAATCTTAAAATTGTAGCCATGCAGGTGGATCGGATGATGATCCATCGCGCTCAGATTCCCAAACCGGATTCTGACTCGCTCCCCCAGTTTGGCCACGATGGGCGCTGTGCCCGGATAAGCTTTGGCATTGAGCGTGAGGACGTTGAAGTCGGTCATCTCGTTGGGATCGGGACGCTTCGTGCCCGGCTCGATCTTCCATTCACTGAGCATAAACACGAAGTCGCGGTCGGGACGTAGCCGGACGGGCTTGCGCGGATGCACGACCATCATGCCCATGAGGCCCATCCCCATTTGGGTCATCTCATCGTGGTGCGAGTGGTACATGAACGTGCCGTGCTGGCGGAATGTCCACTCATATTTGAAGGTTTCGCCCGGCTGGATATCTCGCTGGCTCAGACCGCCCACGCCATCCATGCCGCTGGGCAGCAGTACGCCGTGCCAGTGAACGGTGGTTGGCGCCAAAAGTTTGTTGGTCACATACACGCGCACGCGGTCGCCCTCGACCGCCTCAATCGTCGGACCATGCACCTGGCCGTTGTAACCCCAGCAAAAGGCCTTGAGTCCTGGCGCAAACTCGTGCTCGACCTCCTCGGCGATCAGGTGATAAACCTTGACGCCATCTACGATCTTGAATGGTAGGGTGGTTCCGTTGGGCGTGATGACAGGCGTGTAGTCGCGGTTGGGCTCTCCCGGCGGCAGCGGCGTTTGGGGACCGCCATGGGCATTGTGGGGGTCGTCCGCAGTTGCTCCTGTTTGGTCTGCCCGTGCGGGCCCACCCTGCCCGAACGCTACAGCGCTACCGGCCAACGCCACACTTGAGGCCGCTATCATTTCTCGACGTGTCAGCATGGTCAGTGGTCCTTTCGATCTGTACCAGACCGATACGAAGTGCGTCCCATCGGCACCGGAGAATCCGACATCGGGCGGCCTGCCAGGATCAACTCCATGTTTGCGCGTGCGATCCAATAGTCGCGCAACGCTTCGATGTACTGACTGCCCGCTTCAATGGCGTCGCGTTTGGCGTTGAGCAATTGAATAACGCCGATCTGCATCGCGTTGTACAGGAGTTGGCTTTCACGCAGCACCTCGTTGCGGACAGGCAGAAGCACCTCGCGGCAGTACGTCGCCCGCTCGTGCGCTGCGACGAGTCGGTCGCGGGCTGCCCGGGCATTGGATCGCAGCTCAATGGCTTGTGCGGCATACTCCTGCAAAGCCCGCCGCAACTCCGCCGCCGCTGCAGCGTTCCTAGCCTGGCCTTGATCAAATATCGGAATCTCCAGCGATAGGCTTGGCCCGACCTGCCATGCATTGCCTTCCTCGCGTTCTGCTTCGACCCCGACCTCAATCTCGGACAAGACCGACGACCACTTGGTTAATCCGGCACGGCCTGCCACCACTTCGACTTGTGATCGAGCCTGAGCCAGATCAAGACTTTGGGCGATGGCCCGCCGTTCGACATTTTGTACATTGAACGCTTCGGCGGGTGGGTCAGGCAGTTTCCCCGCGACGCGCCAAGCCGTAGCGTCGTTTCCCCAAAGGCCCATCAATCGGTTCAGTCGTTCACGATTGGCCAGTACGGTCGTCTGCGTTTGAGCCAGATCGAGTTTGGCCTGACTGAGGTTCGCACGATCACTGGCCAGGGCAAGTCGAGTGATGTTTCCGGCGTCAAAAAGTTTCTGGCTGACATCAAACGAAGCCTCGGCCGTGTCCAAGATGATCCGGCGCATCTCCATGAATTGCTCGGCCGCCTGGTATTCGAGAAACGCGACGCGGGTTTGACCAGCTATGTCCAGTACCGCCGCCGCGACCCGGGCCTTGCTGGCCTCGAACTCTGATGCCGCGATGTTCTTGCGCGTCCCGACGAAGAATAGATCAACAAAGTCCTGCGCCAGTTCGAGGCTGATCGACTCACCCGGGCCGGAGCTTAAAGCGGGGAGGTAGCTTGCGGAAAATCGTGGGTTGCTCAGCAGACCGGCCTGAACCAACGATGCTTGTGTGACGCCCAGATCCTCATAAGTGGCCTGTAGTCGGCGGTTATTCAGCAGCGCAACCTGCACCGCATCATCTGCGGTAAGCGGGCGTTGCAGCATCGATGTGACAGCGTCCGCGACGGCCTGATCCTCTGGTCCGCCCTGGTTCCAGTGGACGCGCTGGCCAATCCGCTGCTGGACGTTCTGTTCAACGTGGTCGAACCCGCCTTTTGGCGGCACCGACGCACAACCGGTTGAAAGAAGGCCAAACATGAACACAGCGATGACGGGAAGAGCGCGTCTACTCATTGTGGCCCCCCTCATGCGGGGCGAGTCCGCCGGCGTTGGGATTCTTCACCAGATTCATGCCGCACTTGGGGCACTTGGCTGGCGAACCGCTGACCACTTCTGGATGCATCGGACAAGCGTAAATAGACGTCGCTTCGTGAGGCCGAGTCGTGGCGGGGGGAGGCGTTGCACCATGGTGCTGATGATCTGCGCCAGTAGACGTCGGCTGGGACGTCGCTCCAGGACTTGGGGGCGCGCGATCTTCGACCAATACGCTCTGGGGCGGTGAATACTGGGCTTCGGCCGCATCCACACTGGCCGGATGGTCGGGCGACAACGCCGGAGCCACCGACGGCGCGGCGCAGCCTGCCATCACGAGCACCCCGGCCAGCACAAGCAATTTAAGAAACATGCCCAACCTCCTTCGGGGTCGACAGGGACGCGACGTCTTTGTTCAGACCTTCCCGATGTTAGGCGCGTAATCAGGTGTGACCAGCCAACAAATGCAACTCAGACAAATCGGCACAATAGCCATCAAACCGCCGCGCATCGTGCCGCTGTCCGCCCAGAGTTTGGGCATCGATAAGGGGACGTATTGGCCCCGCTCGCATGGCTGGAAAATGCGATGGAATCTAAGCGGATCCGCGGGAGACGATAGGCCGCGACGAACTCACTCCTGCGGCTTGGCGACATCCTTGGCGACCGGGTAAAACTTCACCCAGTCGATTCGATAGTCGCCTTGTTCTTTCGGCGGGCCTTTGATCCATTTCTCCATTGTCCACGAGTTGAAAAACATCTCGTATCCCGGCGTGATGGACAGTTCCTTGGTGTACTTCCATTCATGCACGATCCGCCCGTCCACATGCCAGACTACACGGTCGGGCAGGACATCAAATCCCCACTCGTGGAAATCGTCCGATGGATTGAAATCCAGAGGCACATCCACCTGAAAGACGGCGGGATGACCCTTAAGGTGAATGGCCAGATGCACCTCGCCCTTGCCGGGCTCGTAGGTGTGGGACAGCAGTTCGATGTCGATTTCGCCACCGTCGCCGTCGTCTTTGGCGGGGGTGGTCATGTCGTCCCAGTTCTTAGTAAACATGCTATTGAGTACGCCTGGTGTGCTGGTGGGCTTCAAGCGGGCGACCCAGCGTCCGTAGCCGAATTCTTTCGTGCTTTGGACGGACCCGCCGGAGAACGGTTTGCCCGCCAGCACGGTCTGAACCAGGTGGCCTTGGGCGTCCACACGACAACGATCGGGCGACATCTGCGTGCCGTTCTGCTTCCAGGTCGCGACCTGCCACGCGTCTTTCTTCGGCCAATTCGGCTCAAACTCATCCACAAACGCCGGTTCTTCGGTCAGGCCCGCTTCTTTGAGCGAAGGCAGCTTCGGGGCGTCTTTCAGGACCAGCAGTGGGGCCTTCTTGGTCTTGACCGATATCGTGCCGATGTCTTCGGGCGCAACGCCGGCCTTGGCTTTGGTCTTGATGTCCGCAGAGCCGTTGGCGGTTTGAGTCTTCCATTCACCATCGGGCGACAGATACGCGGTGATAACTGCCGACCCCATCTCCGGCTTGGTCTTGTCGATCTTGACGGTGAAAGTGTGCGTCCCCGGGCCGCTAATGTCCTTTGACGCGCCAAGCAACTGCAAAAACCCACCGAACTGCCCGCCGGTCTTTTTCCAGTTGGCGGTGATCGTCAGCTTGGACGGCGCATCCAGTTTCAGCACTTCCACGGTGACATCAAACGGCTTTCCCGGCTCATAGTCATCCGGAAGCGTCAGTTTGCCCCAGTCGCCGAGCATCACCGGGTCACGCGCGGTTGCGGACCCGGCCAAGCCGATAAGGACCAATGCCGTCAGAACTGTTAAGAATCGCATTGCTTTCTCCTCATGTGTTCAAAATCGCATCTATGCCAAAGTCCGCAGTCAGTCGGCCTTAGGCGCACTGGGTGCAGCGGGCGCGGCGGGCGGTTGGGTGGCGTCACCTTTTTTCGCGTCGGGCTTACGCGTCTTGAGGAACTCTGACACCGTCATGAAGCGGACATTCTGTTCCTTCAGATAGACCAAAGCCGCCTTAACCTCGGCCCAATCCTCGTCGGTTTTCCATGCGTTGGGATGGCCTTGGATGTAGACGTAATCGCTTGTCTTGCGAACCTTCTCGAATGAATCGACAAGGCGCTGTTTGCTGGGCTTCAGGGTGGCGTCCTCGAAGCCGACGCGGGCACTAATGAAGAAAGTCTTGCCTTGCCAATCTGCCGGGGGCTTGCCTGAAAAGACCGCTTTAATCTCCGGGAGTTCGGCCAGGGACTTCCAGCGGAGATCATCCATCTGGACGGCATGGGTGCCGTAGGCAACGAACGCTTCGCCCAAGTGCTTTTTGCTGAGTTCCTGCCCGCGGGCGATGTCTTCGGGTTTGATTTCCTTTTTGGTCTCGCGGTCGACGTTACCAAAGCCGTGAAAGCCGTGGTTCCAGAACTCAAAGTTGCCCGTCTTGCGGAGTTCCTTGAGCCAAGCGATGTATTCGGGGCTGGGGTTTTCCAGGGACTTGCCAAAGACGCCGAAGTTGACCTTGACGCCTTCCTTTGTCGCCAGTTCGGCCGCTTTTTCATGGGAGGCGACCTTTCCGCTCAGGTCGTCCCATTTCAGCAGGACGATCGTGCCGTCAGCGGCAAATATCACCGAGCTAAGGACCAGCGGAACACCAATCAAAGCGAGGCCGATGAGGATACGTGTCAGCATGGGGACCTACTCCTATGTAGCGGAAACACTGAAATCAATCGTAATATCGAACGTTGTCAGTTTACCGCACGCGGGAGCAGATCACAAAAGACTGTGTCACCCCAACCCCTCGACGAAACCCCCCAACTGCGTAGAATCGCCGCTTTGTTTTATCAAAGGATTCGACTTGAAAGTGGTTCGATTCGGTATTGTCGGCTGTGGAGCGATTGGTCCGACGCATGCTGGGGCGCTGAAACAGATCGAAAACGCGGAATTGGTCGCGGTGGCGGATGTGATTCCGGAGCGGGCGCGGGCGGTGGCGGAAAAGTATGGGGTCGGGAAGGTGTACGAATCGGACGAGGCGTTGATCACCGATGCGTCGATCGACGCGGTGATCTTCGGCACGCCGTCGGGTATGCACGCCGATCAGGCGTCGCGGGCGATGCGGGCCGGCAAGCATGTCGTGGTCGAAAAGCCGATGGACGTCAGCCTCGCGGCGTGCGACCGGATGATCGAAGCCGAAAAACAAACCGGCAAAAAGCTGGCGATCATCAGCCAGCACCGCTGGGATCATGCCAGCCGATTCGTTAAAGACGCGATCGACTCTGGCAAACTGGGCAAGCTGGTTTACGTCGATATGAGCGTCAAGTGGTGGCGGACGCAGGAATATTACGACTCCGGCGACTGGCGCGGGACTTGGCAATGGGATGGCGGCGGGGCACTGATGAACCAGGGCATCCATACCGTCGATCTAATGCAGTGGCTGGCCGGTCCGGTGGAGTCGATTTTCGCTCGATGCCTTACCGGCGGACATGATCGGATCGAAGTCGAAGATATCGCCTCTGCGAGTCTGAAGTTTAAGAACGGTGCGGTCGGCAACCTGCTTGCCTCGACCGCGTGCTTCAACGGGCAGGCGGCCCGGCTCGACATCTACGGCACCGAAGGTTCGGCCATCATCGAAGGCGATCGTCTCAAGCTCTTCCATCTCAAGGACGGAACCAACGTCACCGCCGAACAAGCCAGCCAACACGCCCTAAGCGTCGCGATGGGCGGCACCGCCAGCGTGAAAGACGATGCCGCTCAGCGATTGCAGGCGACGTCGGCCAAGGACCCCGGCGCGGTCTGGGGTGATGCGCATCGTGAACAACTCAAGGACTTCATCCGCGCCATCCAGACCGACACCGCGCCATTGATTCATGGCAAGGAGGGGCGCAAGCCGCTGGAGATCATCCTGGGCGTCTACGAAAGCGCCCGCACCGGAAAAGAAGTGCGGCTGTAGGTTTCTGTTTACGCCGAATGATCCGCAGTCATCGCGCCGCCCGACCAGGCGAGCGTGGTAGTCGTCGGCATATCGGCGTCCGACCAGAACGCATCGGTCGGGGCCAAACCCAGCGGCAAAAACGCCGATGCGCACAGGTACAAACTGCCGGTTGAGATATACGTCTCACCGGCGCCGGGCTGATGTCCACACAGCCCGATCCGCAGCCACCCCTGATCGTCAAATGTGCCTTCTGCATCCAGCGTCTTCTTGGTCACCAACGTGAGGGCACCGCGCACCTGTGCCGGTTTGAGCGACTCGGGCAACTCATGCTGAAGCGCCATCTGGGCCAGATGTTGGAATGCACCGCACCGGTAGGCGATCGACCGCCCGATCGGCGGGAAACTGCCGTCGGGCATGATCGTGCGCTCCTGAATCTCCGCGAAACGTTTGCCACGTTTGAGAATCGCCGGGAACATGGCTTGCCAGCCCGCATCCAAGTGCATGGTCGTGCGGAGGGTGTCGATCAGCATCGGCTGGATGACATAGCTGTTATAAAAATCCGCGTGATACGCCGGGCCGTCGCTGTAGGTGCCGTCGCCGACGTACCACTGTTCGTGTTGGCGGACGGCGTAGTCGATCCGCATCAGATCGCACTCGCCGGTCAGTTCAAACAATGCCGCCTCGATGATGGCGGAGAAAAGCAGCCAGTTGCAGAAAGCGGGTTTGCGCGTTCGCGTGATTTTGAAAGCGTCGATCAGATGATCGAGTGTTTTTCGATCCAGCGAGCGCGTGAACTTCGGTGCCCGCAGGAGCGCGTGTGCCAGAAACGCCGAATCGACGATCGGCTGCTGGCCTTTGCTGAAGTTGCAGAAGTCGGGCGACGCCGGATCCACCGCCGCCGCGATGCCGGCGTGAGTGAGTTGCCGATAGGCGTCATGCAACGTCCGCTCATCGCCTGTCAGCGCCGCCGGATCGATCTCCAGCCACGGCGTAATCCCGCACAACAGCCGACCGACCGCCTCCAAGTGCGTAAAATCCGCCCGGTCAAGCGAGTTGGGGTGATGCTCGACGGGCATCCGCGCCTTCAGTTGCCCAAGCGATAACGCCTCCAAAACCGGTCGTGCAACGCGGTCCAGTCGATTCAACCAATCGGTGCGGGTGGGGTTCATGTCCGTATATTAGTTTGAAACCCGCGAAGGAGAAATCCCCCGCAGCCCTCCTGCCCGACGCGTTTGTCAAGGTACGCCGTGCCGTAACCTGCCGTCGGCGGGTCAGGCTGCGGCGGAAAGACGCATCCCGATAAAAACGCGATCACACGACCAGAACCGCCAGCGCTCCTCGGCGCTGCTTTGACCATGGCACATTCAGATATAACTTTGGTGCATGAAGACACAATCTTCATGCATCAAAACTGAGTATTCATGCACCAAAATTGAGTTTTGATGTCCCCATCCGCCACCATGCCGCACAGCGCGCACAGCCCAAACCATCCCGTCCCTCCTCCCCGCTGCCCCGCGCGAGAAACCGTCGCGGGCACGAATCCCGATATCCCTCACCGCGCCGCCCCCGGCGTAGCAGGAACTCGCTTTCCAACGCCCACAGCACGCGATATCATGCCCCCCAACGCCCCGGCTCGTGGGATGCCATCCCGCGCGGGGCGCGGATGAATGGATGTTAGCTGCCTACGGACATAGGGAACGTGACAATGGTGAGGCGGCGCTTTCGTGTCGTGCTGGTGCTCGGCTTGCTCCTACTGGTAGGAGCGGGCGGGTATCTCACGCTCCGGTACCGGCAGATGTCCCGATTCGCGGGTCCTTGGCATGCCACCGCAGCGAGCCGCTTCGACCCACTGCCCCCAGCGGTTAACGAATACGTACTGGATCTAGAAACGTTCGGATCATGCTGGTACGGGTTTGCGACGGATTACCAAGTCACGTCTGGGATGGGCGCGAACGTCGGCAGCGGCCGCTGGACCTCCCACGGCGACACGATCAATTGTCATGGCGTGGAGTACAAGGTTGAGCAGCGGCAGGGCGAACTCGTGTTGACGCGCCGTCAGGTTCTGAACAACAAGGAGGTCGAACTCGTCTACCACAGGGGTTGGGGTCCCCTCGAACGACACTGGCCGAAAGAGCTTGCCCGCGTAGGCCGTGGCGGCGGCAGCTAACCCACCGACAACGAATCCCGCCCCGCGTCAAGCGCAAAGGTCTCGCGCGAGTGTTCAAGCGACCCTTCGACGAACTCAGTTCGTCTCATTGAGGAAATGCGAGGCCGTCGCGGCATTCGCGGGTCTGTTGGGTTAGGTCGTAGCCAGACTTTGCGAGGCGATTTGCGCCAGGGCGTCGGTCGCGTATTTGATGTCTTGCACACTCAGGAACGGGCCGAAGCTGAAGCGGGTCGTCCCGCCGCGGGTGGCGGTGCCGATCGTCTCGTGTATGTGCGGCGCACAGTGCAATCCGGGACGGGTCAGGATGCCAAAATCGTGTTCCAGCGCCTTGGCCAGTTCGACCGGTTCATACCCGTCGATCCGCACCGAAAAGACACCGATGCGGTCCTTCACACCCGCCGGGCCGTAGTAGGTCAGCCCGTCGATGCTTGATACGCCATCGATGAACGTGCGGACCAGATTCTGCTCGTCTGCCTGAATCTTCTGGATCGTCTGCCCCAGCAGCCATTTCAGTCCCGCACCCAACCCGGCGATGCCGATCGCGTTGTGGCTGCCGGCTTCGTATTTGTCGGGCATAAACGTCGGCTGTACGGGGTGCTCGCTGATCGATCCGGTCCCACCCTCACGCAAGGTCGCGACCATTTTCTCCATCCCCGGCCGAAGATAAAGCAGACCCGTGCCCGTTGGGCCCATCAACGCCTTGTGTCCCGGCACCGCCAGCAGGTCAATGCAGTCGGCTTGCACGTCGATCGGCACATGCCCGGCACTTTGAGCGGCATCAACAATAAACGGCACCGCGTGCTCGCGCGCGATCTGCCCGATCGTGCGGATCGGCTGGATCGTCCCCGTCACATTGCTCCCGTGCGTGGCGGCGATGAATCGCGTCCGCTTTCGAATCGCCTTGCGAATATTATCCGGGTCGACTAACCCCGTTCCTGGGTCGACCGGCACGACTGTCACATCAATCCACCCACGATCACGCATCGCGTTGATCGGCCGCAATACGCTGTTGTGGTCGATCGCGGTGCAGATAACGTGCGGCCGATTGGTGTCGCTCTTGGTCGGGTCGATCAGACCCTTGATCGCGATATTCAGCGCGTCCGTGCAGTTGAGCGTGAAGACGAACTGTTTGGGGTCTGATCCGTTGAAAAAGGTGTTCAGGAGCGATCGGCACTCGCTGATGATTTCCCCAGTCTGTACCGCCTCGGCGTACGCACCACGCCCGGCACTGGCACCGAGTTGCTGTGCGTAATGCACCATCGCCTCGGCCACCCCCGGCGGCTTGGGAAAACTGGTCGCGGCGTTATCAATGTACAAACGACTCGAACGCATGGCCCCATCCTAGGCACCCAACCCGACCCGTACAACACTCATCGGGCCGGCGGGCTTTCAATTTGCAGCTTCAGCTCATTTGCCCGGCCAATCAGCACTTCCGCGGGCGTATCCAGCGGCGGACTCTCATTGAGCGTGTAGTGCAGCGATTTGCGATCGGTCGGGTGCCAGGGCATCAATTCGGCAATCAAATCAAACGGCACCCATTGCCACCACGGGGCGGTCACCTGCGATTCGGTCTTGAGTGTCTCAAAACCCTCTTTGCGCACCTGCACATCATAGTTGCCGTACCAAAGGAAATCGGTCTCGATGGGTGTGCGGCCTAGCTCTTTGCCGTTGACGTAGACCAGGGCATTGGATGGCTCGCTGGTGACGGTCAATTGTCGCTCA
>JBGSMH010000208.1:0-3599 GCA_041740275.1 Phycisphaerae bacterium | reverse complement strand
GACCTGCACCCGTTCTATCTGTACCTAATGGCGGCGATCTTCGCGCCGATCACGGAGGAGATTCTGTTTCGCGGATTGCTGCTGACACACCTGCGGGCGCGGTTCGGCATCTTGATCAGTGCCTTGATCAACTCGCTGATCTTCGCCGCAATTCACCCGCAGGGCTGGCTGGCGATCCCCGCGTTGACGGTGATCGCGTTCAACCTGTCCTTGATTCGTCAGTGGCGGGGGAGCCTGATCGGCCCGATCGTCGCGCACGGCCTGCACAACGGCATCCTGGTGACGTTCGCGATATTGCTAATGAAGAACTGAACCCGAGTGCGAGTGCCGATTAAGGCAGCAGGTCGATCGCCGGGATGGGCGTTTCCGGTGCGATCAGTGTCGCCAGTGCATCGACGCGTTTGACGATGATCGCCGGGGAGTAGGCGAAGGCATCGCCAGAGATAGCGTGCGGGTCGCGATAGATTTCGATCTGATCGTCGATGAGGTTGATGATCCAGATTTCCGGGATCAGTTGCGACGCGTAGGCGGGGAGTTTGACCTCGCGATCATACTCGAGGGACGAATCGGCGACTTCGATCGCGAGCAGGGGCTTGAGTCCAAAGTCTTCGGTCTGGCGCAAGTTTCCTCGATAGACCGCGACATCCGGTTCCGGCCGAGACTTGGCGTTGAGCTTGAATGGTATCTGCGGTTTCACCGTGAACGCTTCTGCAGGACAGATGCGCATCAGTGTGTATTGGGCGAGAAGGATTGCCAAACCATGTTTTTGTCCCATCGGCGACATTTCAACCACCTCCCCATTGATCAGCTCCACCCGCTGTTGATCAAACGCGCCGAGTTCGACGAGTCGGTCATACTCCTGTCCAGACCAGCGCTTGGGCTGTGGACCCGGACGTGAAGAGGGGATGGGCGGGTTGATCAGGGTCATCGATTGAGACCGATTATAGCCCGATGCCCGCCCGGCGCGAACACCCATTATTTGACCGTGATAATCCGGCCAGTCGTGTGAGCGGTGACCATGAACCCGCCGACGTTGTTGTTCCATTCGTAGCCGTCCATCGTCCCGATATAGAGGCGTGTGGCGCCTTCGGGAACGATGATTTTCTGTATTTCCCCGGCATCGTTTCGGCCGTTTCCGATGAAGAAGGGTTGTTTGAGTTGCGGACTCAGATGGGTGTAATTTCGGGCGGCGTTGTTCGAGAAATCAAGCCCTGAAGGCGCTTTGCCCTTGTTCGGGCGGTCGTCGGTGAGGAATACGCCGATCACAGAGTTGATTGGCGCTTCGACATTGGCGATGCCGTTTTCGGCACCCTTCAGATTCCCGACGATCCATCCGGTGTTGCCGTCGCCGTCGTATTTTACCTTGCTTGAAGAGTTGTTTGCCCCGCCGTTGACGCCATCGAAGCTGATCGTCGATCCGGGATTGACGTTGATCGAACCGGCCTGAATCGGTGAGCCTTTCTTGCTGGCGTAATCGCCCCATTGAGACCAGTTGGATTCGCTGATGTCTGTGTTTTGGCTATCGGAATTGCCGCGGCCATTGAAGGTCATGTCCAGGACTGCGTTGCCGACGTTCCACAGCTTGCTCACGCCGTCGTCGATCATGTTGGAACCGGCGTAGTCGGGGTTCTTTGCAGGATTGCCCGGGTTGGCGACCGACCCAGCCGGCATGCCCGATAACCACGGATTGCTGGTGGCGGGGATGTAATATTCGTAGCGCCCATTGCCCGCGCCGCCGGTTGCCGCAGAGAAGTCCACAATCGCGACACTGGTGGCCGACACGTTGGTATATGGACGCCCAAACATGCTAAGGAATGTCATCGGGACTGCGGTGTTGCGCGACTCATCACAGCGGAGCGTGACGCGAACGGCATTGGCGATGTTGAGATTCTTTGTAGGGGTAAAAGCGCGCGTCGAACTCTTCCAGACGCCGATCTCGCAGTCGGTGTTGGCGTTAAACGCGATGGCGCGCCCATCGGCTTTGTTCTGGGCGACGACCGCAGCGGCATTGGCGTTGGCACTGGAGACACCGGAAATATCGTTCTGCAGACCCGATGCCGCGTAACGCGCCGCAGCGTCGGCGGCGGACTGTAGCTCGGTCTTGACCAGTTGCACCCGACCCCAGTCCACCGCCAGCGCAGAAATGCCCGCCAGCGCGAACGTGCCGAATGTCGCGTAGATCAAAACTGACCCGCGTCGTTTGTGCTTTGCGTGTTGACGCATTTTCCGATTCCTTGTCTGAGCTTCGCATTGTCTTTCGCACCGCGGTTTCACCCGCACCCTGCGACAGACCTGCCAAGCCAGATATCCGATTCATTCGCCTTTCACGCCACTCGGGCGCGACAAAAATCTGCGAACGACACAACTTCTGTATCGGTCAATCTATCGACGACATGAATCAGGAATGAAAGCCGGGCGATTATCGGACGCCTAGTCGATCGCGGCGCCGCCAGACTGGGCGAACTGCTCGTAGAGATGGGCGTACTTTCCGCCTTGGGCGACCAACTCGGCGTGGGTACCGCGTTCGATCAGGTGTCCCTGATCGATCACCAGGATCTGATCCGCCCGCATAATCGTGCTGAGTCGGTGTGCCACGACAAAGGTGGTTCGGCCTTTGAGCAGTTTTTCGAGCGATTCCTGGACGAGCATTTCCGTGCCGGTATCAACGGCGCTGGTGGCTTCATCGAGCATGAAGATGCGTGGGTCGGCCAGGTACGCCCGGGTGAAACAGATGAGTTGTCGCTGGCCGAGCGACATGTTCGCGCCGCGCTCGCCGACGTCGGTGTTGAAGCCGTCCTTGAGCAGCATGATCGTGTCATACGTGCCCAGATCTTGGGCGGCCTGGATGACCTGGGCCTCGGTCGCGTCGGGTTTGGCGTAGCGAATATTGTCCAGCACCGTGCCGGTGAACAGGTAGTTGACCTGCAAGACCAGCCCGGTTTGCCGGTGTAATGAATCGCCGGTGACGTGGCGGATGTCGTGGCCGTCGACGAGGACGCGACCTTGTTGCGGCTGATAGAAGCGAGCGATCAGTGAGATGATCGAGCTTTTCCCGCTACCGGTGTGTCCGACGAGTGCGAACATCTGCCCGGACTTGGCTTCAAAGTTGATATCGTGCAACACCGGCCGATCGGGCTTGTAGCCGAACGTCACGTTCTCGAACCGCACATTGCCTTCGATCCTGGGCAGTGGCTTGGCGTCGGGTAGATCGTGTACTTGCGGTTCGGTTTCCAGAAGCGAAAAGACGCGCTCGGCACCCGCCATCGCCATCATCAACTGGTTGTAGAAGTTGCCCAGGAACAGGATCGGGTTCATGAACCAATCCCAGTAGAGATACGCCGTCACGATCGCGCCAATCCCTTTTTGTTCCATTTGACCAGAGGCGATCAGATACCCACCAAAGACCAGAATAATGCCGCGGCCGACATAGCGGATGATTTCCAGGGACGGCTGATAGGTCCCGTTGACGCGCGCCGCCGCCACATTGTTGTCGGTGTTATCGAGTTGCAGGCGGTTGAAGGTCGCCAGGTTTGGGTCCTGCCGATGAAACGCGGTCACCACCCGCATGCCGTTGATGTTCTCTGCCAGATTGGTGCTGA
>JBGSMH010000207.1:0-4938 GCA_041740275.1 Phycisphaerae bacterium | reverse complement strand
CGGACGTGCCCAAGACGCTGGTGGGGGATTGGCTGCGGCCAGATGGCGGCTACGTGTTGGCGATCACGTCCGTGGGCGAAGACGGGAAGGTTGTGGCAACGTACTCCAATCCGCGGCCGATCAATGTGGCCAAAGCTCAGGTGACCCAGGATGGCGCTAAGACAGCCCTGTATGTGGAGCTGCGCGACCGCGGCTATCCGGGCAACTATTACACGCTGATTTACGATCCGGCCAGCGACCAGTTCGCGGGCGTGTATCACCACCTGGGGATCAATCAGAATTTCGACGTCCGCTTCGAGCGGCTGGGAGGAGGCCAACGGAAATGAATGGCCCCTCGGGGATTTAGTCACTTTGATGAACCAATTATAGTCAGCCCGCACCGGACGAAGCCCGCGTCCACGTCGGGATTTAAGAAACAGGGCAAAAAGGAAAGGAATCTCCCATGTTAGGATTTATGAAGAGAAAACGACAATTGCTATTGGCAGTCGGAGCCGCCGGATTGATGGCCAGTTTTTCGACGACCAGCATCATGGCTCAGCAGTCACCCGCACCGGCCGCCAAGAAACCCAACATCGTCGTCATCTTCGGCGACGACGTCGGCTACTGGAACATCAGCGCGTACAACCGCGGCATGATGGGCGTTCGAACGCCCAACATTGATCGCCTCGCCAAGGAAGGCGCGCTCTTCACCGACCACTACGCGCAGCAGTCCTGCACGGCGGGGCGCGCGGCGTTCATCACCGGGCAGTCGTGCTTCCGCACTGGCCTGCTCAAGGTAGGGCTGCCGGGCGCGAAGGAAGGTCTGTCCGAAAAAGACCCGACGCTCGCCGAACTGCTCAAGCCGCAGGGCTACGCGACCGGTCAGTTCGGCAAGAATCACCTCGGCGACCGCAACGAGCACCTGCCGACCGTCCACGGCTTCGACGAGTTCTACGGCAACCTCTACCACCTCAACGCCGAGGACGAGCCGGAACATCCCGACTACCCGAAGAATCCCGAGTTCAAGAAGAAGTTCGGCCCGCGCGGCGTGATGAAGAGCAAGGCGAGCGATAAGGATGACCCGACCGAAGACCCGCGCTTCGGCCGCGTCGGCAAGCAGACGATCGAGGACACCGGCCCGCTGACCAAGAAGCGCATGGAGACGGCCGACGAGGAGTTCATGGGCGCGGCCTTTGACTTCATCGACCGCAACGCCAAGGCCGACAAGCCGTTCTTCGCCTGGGTCAACACGACCCGCATGCACATCTACACATTCCTCAAGCCCGAGTCGAAGGGGAAGACGGGCCTGGGCGTTTACGCCGACGGCCTGGCCGAGATGG
Organism: Phycisphaerae bacterium; assembly: GCA_041740275.1. Lineage (GTDB taxonomy): Bacteria > Planctomycetota > Phycisphaerae > Tepidisphaerales > Tepidisphaeraceae > BPJO01. The sequence goes on along the minus strand of JBGSMH010000207.1, from coordinate 3,619 downwards.
ACGGCATGGTCGGGGACCTTCTGAAGAAGCTTGATGATCTGGGCATCGCCGACAACACGATCGTCATCTGGACGACCGACAACGGCGCTGAAGTCTTTTCATGGCCGGACGGCGGCACGACGCCGTTCAAGGGCGAGAAAAACACCAACTGGGAAGGCGGCTACCGCGTGCCGCTGGTCATGCGCTGGCCCGGCGTGATCAAGCCCGGGACGGAGATTAACGCCATCACGTCGCACGAAGACTTCGTGCCCACGCTAGTCGCCGCTGCGGGCGAGCCGAAGGTGAAGGAGAAATTGCTGACCGGGTATGAAGCCGCCGGCAAGACGTTCAAAGTGCACCTAGACGGTTATGACCAGCGCGACGTCCTCGCCGGCACCGGCCCGGGCAAGCGGCAGGAGTTCTTCTACTGGACCGACGACGGCAACCTCGCCGGTCTACGCTACGACCGCTGGAAGCTGGTCTTCCTCGAACAGCGCGAGGAGGGGTTGGCCGTGTGGGAAAATCCGCTGATCCCGCTGCGATTTCCGAAACTCATCGATATCAAAGGCGACCCGTTCGAGCGGGCGCAGACCGACGCCGGCGAATATGATCGGTGGCGCGTCGAGCACGCTTTCGCGCTTGTCCCAGCGCAGGCGTACGTCGCCGCGCACCTGAAGACGTATGTCGAGTTTCCGCCGCGCCAAGCGCCGGGCAGCTTCTCGCTCGACCACGTGCTGAAAAAACTCCAGGAACGCGGCGCCGGCAACTGATCGGCCCACCGCGCCCCGCCAACATCGCGCCCGCCGCCGAAAGGCGGCGGGCGCGTTTTCCGAATCGCGACGAGATAAATCATGCTGATCCAAACCCCCAATCGCATCCTTCTCGCCGTCGCGCTTTGCGCGATGGCGTTCGCTCCGTCCGTAGTCCGCGCGGCGGAAGATCCGCTGCCTTCGTTGAACGACGGCAAATCCAAGCAAGCCATCGTTGCCTTCGTTGAGAAAGTCACCAGGGAAGGCTCGGCCGACTTCGTGCCGGTTGAGTACACCCACCCTACGGAACGAAAAACACTTTTTGAAAAAGGAACGCCATGAAAGTCGGAGCATTAATCGTATTAACTACTCTCTTTGTTCTGGGAATCGCGCTGCCAGCCCGCGCCGCCGATCCGCTTCCCTCATGGAATGAGGGTAAGGCCAAGCAGTCCATCATTGAATTCGTCCAGAAGGTCACGACGGTGGGTTCGGCTGACTTCGTGCCGGTTGCCGAGCGCATCGCCACGTTCGACAACGATGGTACGCTCTGGGCCGAGCAGCCGATGTATTTCCAACTGCTGTTCGCGCTGGATCGGGTGAAGGCGATGGCACCGCAGCATCCCGAGTGGAAAGACAAGGAGCCATTCGCATCGCTGCTCAAGGGCGACGTCAAGTCGGCGCTGGCTGGCGGAGAGAAGGCGATCGGCGAAATCGTCATGGTTACACACGCGGGCATGACCACCGAGGAGTTCGAGAAACTCGTCGCCGACTGGATCGCCACCGCTCGACACCCGATGACCAAGCGGCTCTACAGCGAAATGGTCTACCAGCCCATGATCGAATTGCTCACGTATCTGCGCGCCAATGGTTTCAAGACATTCATTGTCTCCGGCGGCGGCATCGAGTTCATGCGCCCGTGGACAGAACGGGTCTACGGCATCCCTCCGGAGCAGGTCGTGGGCAGCAGCGGCAAACTGAAGTTCGAGATGCACGACGGCAAGCCGGTCTTGGTGAAATTGCCCGAGGTTCAGCTCGTGGATGACAAGGAGGGCAAGCCGGTCGGTATCCAGACCCATATCGGCCGCCGCCCGATCATGGCATTCGGCAATTCGGATGGTGACCTCCAGATGCTCCAGTGGACCGCCGCCGGGGCAGGTCCGCGGTTCTGCCTGTACGTCCACCACACCGATGCCGCCAGCGAATGGGCTTACGATCGCGATTCGCACATTGGCCGGCTCGATAAGGGGCTGGATGAGGCGAAGGCGAAGGGCTGGACCGTTGCCAGCGTGAAGGACGATTGGAAGACGGTCTACCCGCCGGTGAAAGAGTGAAGCAGCGCGCACCTGGGGCGACACCAAAGGGGTCGGTTCGTGTTCTTATCGATGAATACGAGAACCGACCCCTTTGGGTCGCCCCAGATAAACACGGATCGGATTGCCCCCCCCCCCGCCGTTAACCGGCGATGAAATTCGGGCAGTTTCCGCGCGGTTAACTACACATCTAGCCCCAACGCGGGTACAGTTTCCGTCGGGATATGGGACATGGGGGAACGGCTCGGCACAAGGGATGGAAACAGAAACATGGCGGACCAGAAAACAACGGCAACGCTTCAGACGATCCTTGCACAATTTCGCGAAGACGCCCGCACGAATCGCGATCTCGGCGATCGCTTTGAGCGCCTCATGGTCGAGTTTTTCCGCGCCGATCCGCTTTACGCGGCGCTCTTCTCCGATGTCTGGATGTGGAACGACTGGCCGGGCAAAGGACAGATCGGCGATGTCGGGATCGATCTTGTCGCCAAGGACCGCAACACGCAGGAATATTGCGCCATTCAATGCAAGTTCTTTCTCCCGGAACACACGCTTAGCAAGGCCGACATCGACAGCTTCTTTACCGCACTCGGCAAGCCCGCGTTTTCCAAGGGCCTGATCGTCAGCACCACCGACAACTGGGGCAAGAACGCAATCGACGCCCTCAAACAAACCAAGCCCGTCGCCCGAATCGGTACCTGTTCCTCTCTTCGCGACCGCCTGCTCTTGACGAACGAAATGCTGGATGAAAGCAATGTTGCAAAGGCGTGGCTGATATGTTACTCATCGTCTCTGACGGATGCGGCATGAACGATAACTTAAATACTTCCATCGCATTGAGACCGCGCCGCGAGTTCACGAGTACGGTCGGACGCGGCAAGTCGGTAACTCTGCCGGACGGACCAACCCGCAATATGTGGTCCGACGACCTGATTCAGCTTTACTTTGGCGATAGCCTTGATCATTACGACCGATGGGCTGTGCCGACGACGATAGTGTCAGACGGCGCATACGGCGTCTTAGGGTTCGAAGGCGATACGTCCGACCATACGGGTATGGCGGAGTGGTACGAGCCGCACGTCGCCGCATGGTCGAAACAGGCGACACCTCAAACAACGCTGTGGTTCTGGAACTCCGAGATTGGTTGGGCCGCCGTTCATCCCGTCCTCGAACGGCACGGGTGGCGCTACCAAAACTGCAATATCTGGAACAAGACGATGGCGCATGTGGCCGGAAACGTCAACACGAAGAGAATAAGACGTTTCCCTGTGGTTTCGGAAGTTTGCGTGCAGTATGCCTTTGAGGCTCGCGTGGACAGCCTTTCGCTCAAGCAGTGGCTGTATCGGGAGTGGAAACGCACAGGGCTTACGATGCGTAAGGCAAACGAAGCCTGCGAGGTTAAGGACGCTGCCGTGCGTAAATACCTCGATCAAGGACATCTCTGGTATTTCCCGCCACCCGAGACATTCGAGAAACTTCAGCAGTATGCGAACTTCCACGGGCGGACGGCAGGCAAGCCCTATTTCTCGATTGATGGGCGGTCACCGGCGACGGCATCTGATTGGGCCAAGATGCGAACGA
>JBGSMH010000206.1:0-2963 GCA_041740275.1 Phycisphaerae bacterium | reverse complement strand
GTCGGCGAAATCATCGAAATCAATCGTGTTCCTCTCGGCATTGCTCTTGGCGGGCATTGCTCGTGCGGAGGATCTGCCCGAAGTCGTCAAACCGTTTGTCGATACCATTGACCGGTGTCAGAAGTTCAATTCGCTCCTCGTGGGTACCGGGTGGAAGGAATCGTACCGCCAGACATTTGACGACGATTTGGAGAAGATGAAGGACGTCTCTGTGGATCAGCCCGATGCCGCACAAGTGCCGCCTCAATTGGCGGCAGAGGCACTGACCAAACCCAAGGACGAAAAGGGCACAGTTCAACTCAATGCCGTCAATGGCGGGCAGGCAGTGCTTAAGGTTGGTCCTGCCGTCACGGGTGAGTTTGCCGTGCAGTTCAAAGGCAAAGTCACGTCAGATATGCTTTGCGACCTGAGCCTGATGCTCGATGGCGTGTCGGGCATTGGGTCGTTTCAGTTTGGCGGGTGGGTGAATACGAAAAACACCTTGGTCGTTGGAACGGATGAAAACGGACGACAGCAGAAAGTGGATGGTGAAGTGCCAGCGCAAATCGTTCCAAAACAGTGGCACACGGTCCGTCTTGAAGTGACCAAGACTGCTGTCAAGGGAATCGTCGACGGCAAGGTCATCGTGCGCGGCAAACTCCCCAATGACTATGACTGGACCAAGCCGCGCCAGCCGATGGTTTATGTGTATGCTTCGACTGCGGTGATCGACGAGTTTATCGTCGAGCGTCCCGCTGAACTGCCAGGCGAGGGTGCGCGAGAAACTGCATGGAAAGAGGCGTTTGTCAAAAAGACGCCCGAAGCGGTGCAGGCGGACTTGGTCGCACTGACCAAGTTGCTCAACGACCCGGAGTTTGCGGTCCGCCAGACTGCTCACGAGATGCTTGCCCGCGCCGGTTCGCTGGCGAAGGACGCGCTGGTCGAAGCCGCCAAATCCGGTCCCCTGGAAGGCCGCGACCGCGCCGGTTCGCTCCTGCGGGCGCTGGGCGTGGCGGTCGCTCCCACGGAATAGCCCACCTCCGTGATTCTTGCACCCCGATCACTTCCGCGCAGCGGCTGTTGATACTTCTGCAAACCAAATGTATACCAGTTCGGGTTTCCGCGATGGCGCGTTCGTTTCTGCCTCGCAGGGCGGTCTACGCGCTGATCCATGTTCGCGCATTTTGGTTGCGTGCCAAATGCAAGTGCGTTGGCGGCCGCTTCAACTGGGAGTACCGTGGCTTCAGAAATCCTTCTCGTCCCACACAATCATTTCGATCCCACCTGGCGACGATGTTTCGACCGGCCTGCGGTGAAGCACGGCGTGACCGTTCGCAGCTATGCCGAGGTCGAAGCGCACTGCATTGACCGCTGGCTGGATATCGCCGACCAGGGCTATCCGTTCAGCGAAGGTCAGGCAGTCGTCTGGCGCATGTATCTGCGGCGTCGGCCTGAAGCTATTTCGGCAATTCGCAGTCGCGTGGACGACGGCACATTGTGCGTGATGCTGGCAGGCGAGACCGTGCAGGATTCCAACCTGCCCGCCGCCGAGGGGTTGATCCGAAACTTCACCGTCGCGATGCCCCTCTACCGCGATTTGTGCGGCGAGGATCATCCGGGCCTGAAACTGGCGTGGGTCGAGGACGCGTTTGGTAATAGCCCGAACTATCCTCAGGTGCTGCGGGGCGTTGGTGCCGAAGTCGTCTGCCACACCAGCTATCGGCCATGCCCGGAGCCGGTCTGGGTCGGCATCGATGGGTCGAAAATCCTCTGTTACGACCACGCGCCAAAGCTGGCGATGGGAGTGTTTGAGAAGCACCCGCCTTGCTTTGCCTGCCGCGGGCGCGGCTGCGCCGAGTGCGATCAGACCGGGCTAGTTCTGTTGCAGGGTTTCGACCTCAAAAAGCTTCGCGAATTGTGCCTTCAGGCCGCGACATCGACGACAGCGCTTGCCAGCAATGCCGTCGGCGGCGCGTTCGCGGTCGGCGGGGCGGCGGCGGCTTTGACCGAATCTCCAGCCACTGCGATCTTCGTCGTCACCGAAGAGTTCCCACCCGATGTCCGCCTGCCCGATTTCGTCGACGCGATCAACAAGGAACTTGCCGGCACCGCCACGGTCCGCCTGGCCAATCCGACCGACGTCTATGCCGCGGCACGGGCGTCGCTCGAGCGTTCACTTGAACAACGCGACGACTCTCCCAGCGCCGACCTAAATCCCGGAATGCCGGGATGCTATGTGTCTCGAATCGCGATGAAACAGCGGACGCGCGCCATCGCGTACGAACTGCTCGTGGCCGAGGCACAGCACGCCACGCGGGCCTGGGCTAACCAGACGCCCGGCGTCCTGCCTGCGGATCTGACCGAGGCGTGGCGTCTGGTCTGCTTCAACCAGTTCCATGACGCGATTACCGGAACCCACATCGATTCGGCCAACGCTGAGTTGCATGACATGCTCGATACCGCTCACGCGATCGCGGTCGCACACGCATGCCTTCCTGCCGCAAAGCCAAGCGTTGACGCGTTCGTGTCGGTCGATCAACCGGGTTCGATCAAACTCGGCGCGATCGACGTGACATTCGATCGCCACGGCATCCAGACGATGTTGCTCAATGGCGTCGATGTCTGTGGTCATGTCCCTGCCTACGCCACCTATCGCCGACCGCTGAGGATCGCTGAACTGGTTCTCGAAGCCGATTTTGGCGACGCGTGGGGTCAGCGAATCGAGGCCTTTACCTCTCCGACCACGGAAATCTCGCGCGTGGCGTTGGGCGATTTCAACACCCGTGTGGAAGTTGCGGCCGACGCCATCCGCTGGTCCGGGCAATACGATGGCGGAGACCCGTTGGTCCGAAAGCTCGCATGGACCATCACCGCCCGACCCTCCAGCGACGGCCGGCGAATTGACGTCGTCACAGAGGTGGATTGGGACACGCAAAGCCGACGTCTCCGCATGCTCTTGCCGGTCAAATCCAGCGACCCGACCG
>JBGSMH010000205.1:0-4410 GCA_041740275.1 Phycisphaerae bacterium | reverse complement strand
GAACCATCGTCCGATTCGCCCCGGCGGCAAAATCGACTGTCCAAGCCGGATAGTGTAGGTTTTTTGACCGCCAACGCCACTATCGAGCAAAATTATCCGATCCATCGCAAGCGGGCACAAAACAATCGTTCTGTGCCCGCCACGACTTTTGATCATCAGAAACCGCACTTACTTGGCGGCGTTGAAGCGGTCCTCGGCGACTTGCCAGTTGACCGCGTTCCAGAACGCCGCGATGTAATCGGGACGCTTGTTCTGATATTTCAGGTAGTACGCGTGTTCCCACACGTCCAGCCCGACGATCGGCGTCTTGCCTTCCATGAACGGGCTGTCCTGATTCGCGGTGGAATAGACTTCCACCTTGTCTCCGGTCTTGACCAACCAAGCCCAGCCCGACCCGAACCGCGTGGTGGCGGCGGTGGCGAAGGCCTCCTTGAACTTGTCAAAGCTGCCGAACGTGGCGTTGATCGCTGCCGCCAGCTTGCCGACGGGTGCTTTCGGGCCGTTGGGGGTGAGCAGATCCCAGAAGATCTCGTGGTTGCTCGCGCCGCCGCCATTATTGCGGACGGCGGTCTTGATCGCATCCGGCACCGCCGCCAGATTGCTCGCCAGAACCTCATGCAACGGCTTGCCGTCCAGGTTCGGGGCGGTCTCGAGGGCTTTGTTGTAATTGGTGACGTAGGTGTTGTAGTGACGCCCGTGATGGATCTCCATCGTCTGCTGATCGATATACGGTTCGACAGCATTGGTCGGGTACTTCAACGGCTGGGCTTGATGCGGCATGGTCGTTTCCTTTCCTGTGTGAAAAATCGACTCAAAATGAGTCAACCCAACGTTAGTCGCGCCGATGCATCGGGTCAATTCGACTTTTTAGTCCGAAACCGCAGACATTAGAAACGCGTTAAAACCGCAGATGGACGCAGAGGAACGCAGATCGGATTTTTGTCATGATCTTGCCTTGCACAATTCACTTGTTGCAATTGTTGCATCGGCTTCTGTCCATGTGAAAATCATAACTGTTGGCCGTCACTGGACTTGTCAATTTCGATCTCCGAAAGTGTTGCGCGCCAGCGTGCAACTGTTGCAATTCCTACCTTTCCTGTAGGAGAATGCGTTGAAACCGCAGATGAACGCAGATGAACGCGGATCGGATTCAGAATTGCCTTCAGTTTAGCCGCCAGCTTGCTGGCGGTTGGTGACGCAAAAAAAAGTTGTCCTTTCGAAAAAGAACGGTCGTAACCAATTGTAAAAGCAGCACTTAAGCGCTTTTCAGGAAGTGCCGCTTGGTGCTGCAAATTACCCATCTTGACGCCCTTTCTGTTGCCTTACCTCCCTCTCCCGGTATTTCCGGGGGAGGGCTGGGGAGGGGGGTTCTTCCGTCGGTGAACCCGAACCCGAGACACACCTTCCCTCCACACTTCCACCCCTGTTGCGCGCCAGAACAGTTCCGGCGCGCAACGCGCATTCAAATTTGCCTGAAAATCGACTCATTTTTTCTCCGATTCCCCTTTTTGCCTGTTGCGCGTTTTGGGGTTGTCTAGCCGCGACACGAAGTGGAGCGCTCTTCGAGGTGAAATCGCCTTCCCCAAGTTTCGCGACACCCGTTCACACGCGACAAACCCCCACGCATTCGTTAGAATCCCCACACCAGCGGCCGGTTCAGTTCAACCAGACTTGATGCCCAGTGCGACCGCCGCTGACCGCCCAACGCTGGCCTAACGGCGCACTCGGCATAAAGTCCTATTTGTTATGCGGCAGAGGAGCCCACATGGCAGTGCTGGACGTGGGAGGGTGCTGGGCGCGGATCGAGGAGTGGCTTGCGGCCAACGCTCCTGACGCTCTCCGGCGGCTCCCCCGCGGCGTTTCGCAGGCGGCGATCGCAAAAGCGGAAAAGAAAATCGGGTATGCCCTGCCGGCCGACATCGCGCAGTCCCTCTCGATTCACAATGGAAGTGGTGACATCTGGCTCTACGACCACGGCGTCTTCATGTCACTCGGCCGGATGGTAGAAGAGTGGGACATGCTGGTCGACTTGTGGGACGACGGGAACAACGACGAGTGGGCCGAGCCGGAAGGGCCCATCAAGAAGCGATGGTTTACGCGCAAGTGGCTGCCAGTCCTCGACACGTGGACCGGCGACTGCGGCTGCGTCGACCTGGACCCGCCAAAAGGTGGTAAGCGCGGGCAGGTGTTTGCCTGGTCGCACACGGGCGGACCGACGGTGGTGATCGCGCCCAATTACGCGGCGTTGCTCCGCCATTTCGTCAAGGAACTGAAGGCCGGGCTATACGCGCCCAAGGTGAACAAGCAGGGGCATCCCTACTTGGAGTATTCAGGTGTCGCGACCTGACCGCGGTCCGGGCGGCGGATAGCCCGCCGACTATGAATCCCGCCCCGCGCCAAGCGGAATGGCCTCGCGCGGGCGGTTTTCTGCACCGGCCTTTTCCTTCTTAAGCCGCATTTCCGGGTCGACGCGAAGTCGCGGATCATCGCGGGCGACAAACCCGAGGCCGGTCGATACAATCCCCATACCAGCGGCCGGTTCAGTTCAGCCAGACTTGATGCCCAGTGCGACCGCCGCTGACCGTGCAACGCCGCACTCGGCATAGAGTCCTGTTCGTTAGCCCGCCTATGCCGCGAACCGCTGACGACATCCTCCGCGACATCGAGGCATTCCGTCCGACCGAGGGCGTCTGGCTGCCGCTCGACGACCTTCTCGCTGAACTATGGCATGCAGGTGTGCCCGCACGGGCGCTACCGACGCTGTTCGCCGTCTTCGAGCGCTTCCCCGAGGACGACGGTGCGGGCGTGCTGTGGAGCATCGTGCACGGCGTCGAAGGTCTCGACCTCGATTACGAGCAACCGCTTCGTGACTCGCTTGCGCGGCAGACGTCCGACATGGGAAAGATCATGCTCGGGCGATTGGAGCGGTCGAAGAAGGCGGGATAACCCCGACTATGAATCCCGCCCCGCGTCAAACGCAAAGGTCTCGCGCGGGGGACGGCGGGATTTCATCCGCGCCCTACGGCTGGTTCAACCCATCCGTGCTCATCCCGTCTGCATCTGTGCCATCGGTGTACTATTTTCAGTGGGCAGTGGGCAGTAGGCGGATATCCGAGGCGAACCCCATCTGATCCACCAGACCAAAGGTTGAACGTGCAGGCACGATCTCGTAGCCTTAAAAACGTGACGCCTGAGAAATCGTTCCTCGTTCAAAAGTTCGCCAAGCTGAAGTTCCCGCAGTTCAGTCTGCTCGGCTACAGCGTCGGCGGGGAGGAGACGGTCATCCAGGTGCCGGAGCTGAACGTATGCTTCGATCCCGGCCGTTGCCCGCAGTTTGCGCTCACCAGTGATCTGATGCTCGTTAGCCACGGGCATATGGATCATATTGCCGGGCTGGCATATTACCTGTCGCAGCGGCATTTTCAGGGGATGAAGCCGGGGACGATCCTGTTGCCGCAAAATCTGGTCCGGCCCGTCGATGACATGCTCAAATCGTGGCAGCAGGTCGAGCGGCAGCAGACGCCGTACAACCTCGTCCCGATGATGGCGGGGCAGGATCACGTCGTGCGGCGGGATTTTGTCATCCGCCCGGTCACCACGCATCACGGGCTGACATCACTCGGATATGTGCTGATCAGCGTCCGCGAGAAATTGCGCCCGGAATATACGTCTCTATCCGGCGAACAACTCGCAGAACTGCGTCGCCAGGGCGTGGAGATCCAATACCGGCTCGAAGTGCCGCTCATCGCCTACCTCGGCGACACCAGCTACGGCGAGGTTTTTCACAATCCCGACGTGACAAAAGCACAGGTATTGCTCTGCGAGTGCACGTTCTTTGACCCCATCCATCGTGCTAAGTCCAAAGCTGGCAAGCACTTGCATGTTGAGGATTTCGTCAAGGTGATGGACCGCAGCGAGAACGAGTGTGTCGTGGTCCTGCATGTCACCCGCCGGACCGGGATCGGACGCAGCAAGGCGATTCTGAGGAAGCACATTTTGCCGGAACAGATGGCGAAGGTGCATTTTCTGATGGATTTCAGCGATAGCCTGCTGTCCGGGGACGCCGACGAAGCCACGCCGCCGGTGAAGTAGACTGCGTCGATTCGTCGCATCCCCTCCGATTCGCTTGACACCCAACCCCGCTCCCATAGCATCGCAACGCGGATAAAACGACTGTTAATCCACCAAACTTTGGAGCAAACGAATATGGCGAAGAAAACTGTTGCGGATGTCGATGTGAAGGGGAAAAAAGTCTTGATGCGGGTCGATTTTAACGTCCCGCTCGACAAGCAATTGGCGATCACCGATGACCGCCGAATCGTGCAGGCGTTGCCGACGATCAAGTCGGTGATTGATCGGGGCGGCAGGCTGATTTTGATGTCGCATTTGGGTCGTCCCAAGACCGGCAGA